>DATCGB010000390.1:0-8599 GCA_036509155.1 Candidatus Tumulicola sp.
CATCCGCGCCGAAGCGCAAGACCTGGCGGTAGCCTGCGAAGCGATCGCGCTCTACGTTTTCGTGCGCTGGATGAAGGGCGCGAGCGACGGGTGGCTGGTAAGCGCGGGCGGACTGCTGGGGCTCGGCATGGCGGCTCATCCCAACGCGGTATGGCTCGTTCCCGGATTCGCCGTCGGCGCCGCGATCGCGAAACGGCGCCCGAAGCTGCGCGCGGCGGCCGGTTCGCTGGCGTCGATGGCGGCCGGCCTGCTGCTGTACCTGTACGTGCCGCTGCGATCGGCGTACGTCGTCGCTCACCGGCTCGACCCGACCCACGTGCTGGCCGCAGCCGGGGGCGGCATCTTTTGGAATTACGATAATCCCAGCACCCCCGCCGGTCTGCTGCTGGCGCTGTCCGGAAGCGAGTCGCAGGCTCCTAAATATTTGCTTGCATCCTTGAATCCGGTGCACGTCCCGGATGCGCTGTGGGCGTTCGTCACCGGCGTCGCCGGGCAGTTCGACGCGGTGGTGCTGGCGCTAGCGCTCGTCGGCGCGGTCGTTGCGTGGAGGCGCGACTGGCGAACGACGCTGTTCCTGTGCGTCGCGTGCATCGCCGGACTGCTGTTTTCCGTAACGTATCCAAACGAAGCCGACGTCGGGCGATACCGGTTGATGGCCCTCTGGTTGACCGTGCCGCTGATCGGTTCGGTCGTCCCCGCGGGACTGTCCGCAGGCAAGTGGTTATGGGCCGTGCGAGCCGTTCTCTGTCTCTTTCTCGCGGTCGGAGCGGGCGTCGCCGCGCACCAGGAGCGGGGCTTCTTTTTGCACGCCGCGGGCGAAGGCGGCCGCTGGGTTATCGACGCCGTACGCCCGGTCGTGCCGCCCGGCGGGGTGATCGTCGTGGCCGGCTGGCTCGACGCCACCTCGCTGGCATACGGCGCCTACGCGGATCGCTCGCTGCCCGGCCGGATTATCGTCTCGGGCTGGCAACCGGAAAAAAATCGAACGTACGAAGTCTGGGCGAAGCGGCGACCGGTTTTTATTCTGGTCGACCCGCACGACGAAGCGACCATCCCCGGCGCGAGCCCCGCCGCGCGCCTCGACCCGTATCACGAACTCTTCCAAGTCAGCGACAAGGGGACTACCGGCCGTTGACAGGCGGCTTCAATTTTCGATATACCGGGTATAACCATCCAACGGTCCGGCGCAGACCATCCAATGTATCGGTCCAAAGACGGCGCCAGACCCCGCCAATCGGGAGGTTCTACCGTGATCCCCAACTCGCGCGCGCAAGCCCTTCGCCGAAAATGGTCCGCTCAAAACCGATGGAAGGGCGTCGAACGGCGCTACACCGCCGACGATGTCGTGAGGATTGCCGGAAGCGTGGTCGTCGAAGCGACGTTGGCGCGCCTGGGGGCCGAACGGCTATGGAACCTCCTTGCGCATGACGATCCCACCGTCGCGCTCGGAACGATGACCGGCAACCAGGCCGTGCAAGCGGCCCGCGCCGGCCTGCCGGCGATCTACGTCAGCGGTTGGCAAGTTGCGGCCGACTCCAACGCCGCCGGCCAAATGTATCCCGACCAGAGCCTGTATCCCGTCAACAGCGTTCCGGCGCTGATCGAGCGGATCAACAACGCCTTCACCCGGCTCGATCAGATCGAATCGCTCGAGGGGCGCGGCGGCGCGCACTGGTACCTGCCGATCGTCGCCGACGCGGAAGCCGGCTTCGGCGGCCCGCTCAACGTGTTCGAACTCATGAAGGCGATGATCAAGGCCGGCGCGGCCGGCGTGCACTTTGAAGATCAACTCAGTTCGGAAAAGAAGTGCGGACATCTCGGCGGGAAGGTGCTGATTCCCACCCAAGCGGCGGTGCGCCACTTGGTGGCCGCGCGGTTGGCGGCCGACGTCCTCGACGTGCCGACGGTCGTGATCGCGCGAACCGACGCCGACGCGGCGACGCTCGTCACCAGCGACGTCGACCCGGCCGACCGCGCCTTCGTCACCGGCGAACGCACCGGCGAAGGGTTTTTCGTGACCCGGCCCGGGATCGAAGCGTGCATCGCGCGCGGATTGGCGTACGCCCCGTTTGCCGACCTGCTATGGATGGAAACCTCCGAACCGAACCTCGAACAAGCGCGCCGGTTTGCCGACGCGATGCACGGCGCGTATCCCGGCAAACCGTTGGCGTACAACTGTTCGCCGTCGTTCAACTGGAAGAAGAAGTTGGACGAACGGTCGATCGCGACGTTTCGGCAGCAGCTCAACGCGATGGGATACAAGTTTCAGTTCGTAACGCTGGCCGGTTTTCACGCGCTGAACTACAGCTTCTTCGAACTCGCGCGCGAGTTCAAGACCGACGGCATGAGCGCGTACGCTCGCTTTCAAGAGCGGGAGTTCGCGGCCGAAAGCGCCGGCTACACCGCGACCCGCCACCAGCGCGAGGTCGGAACCGGATACTTCGACGAGGTTGCGACCGTTATCGGCGAAGGGCGCAGCTCGACCACCGCACTCAAAGGCTCGACCGAGGCCGAACAGTTCTACGAAAACGGCCACGCTCGCGCGGTCGTGGCGTAGCGTCGCGATGAACGTCGCCCCCGAAGGGTTCGTTCTCGACCGCGATTTGCCGGCCGGATTCGCCGAATTTTACGCGCCGCTGCACCGGCGCTTCGCGGCCGCTCAGCGGCGCCTGACGATAGCGCGCTCGCAACGGCTGGCGCGGGCCCACGCGGGCGACTTGCCGGCGTACCTTCCGCCGTCCGAGGCAACCACCACCCCGTGGCGGATCGAGCTCCCGCCGTGGTGCGCGGATCAACGCAATCAGATGACCGGGCCGGCCGACGACGCCGAACTCGTCGTCAAAATGCTCAACTCCGGCGCGCCCGGCGTCATGCTCGATCTCGAAGACTCGATGGCCAACGGCTGGGAACACCTTCTGCGCGGTCACGAGAACGTCGTCGCGGCGTTGTACGGCGAGTTGACCTACGCCGACGCAAAACGCGGCATCACGGTCGGCATCGCCGCCCCCGCACGCCGGACGGTCGTGTGGACGCGCGTTCGCGGTCTGCACTTGTCGCAAGCCGGCGTGCTCGGCGGCGAACTCACCAGCGCCTCGCTTTTCGATCTCGGGTTGCTGGCGTTCCGAATCGATCGTGCGCGCTTGGCGCATCCGCTGTGCGTCTACATCCCAAAATCCGAATCGGCCGAGGAAGCGCTGTGGTGGAAGGCCGTCTTCGACGCGCTGATCGCCGCCAAGGGCTGGCCGCCGGGATCGATCAAAGCGATGGCCTTGGTCGAATCGCATCCGCTCGCGTATGAAATGGAAGAGTTCCTGTTCAACCTTCGGGAATACGCGCTCGGCCTAAACTTGGGTCGCTGGGATTACATGGCGAGCTTGATTCACTTCAATCTGAACGACCGCGAGTGGCTGCTTCCCGACCGAAATACGATTCCGCTCGACGTCCCGTTTTTTCAACGCTTGCGGACCATCTTGCCGGAGATCGCGCACAAGCACGGCGCGATGGCGATCGGCGGAATGACGGCGCTCTATCCGAGTCGCGAGGATCCGGCGTTGAACGCGCGGGCGCTGGCCGTTCTCGAACGCGACAAGCGCAACGAGGCGGCGTGCCTGATGGATGGCGCTTGGACCGGTCATCCGGATCAGAACGCGATCGCGGTCGACGCCTTTCCGTTTCCGAATCAACTCGACCGGCGGCCGGCCAACCTCGAACGCCGGCCCGATCTGCGCCCGGTTCCGCGGGGCGTCGGCGCGACGACCATCGAGGGCACCCGCGCCGCCGTTCGCACCACGATTCGCTACCGCAACGGCGTGCTCGAGGGCCGGGGAGCCAGCCTGCTCGACGGATACATGGAAGATCTCGCGACCGACCGAATTTACCGGCTGATGATCGCCCAGCGGCTGCGCTTTCCGGGACCGTACACGCCGCCGTCGCTACGCGCGACGTTCGATGAGGAACTGCAGCGCATTCTGCGCGAGTTGCCGCCCGACGCGTCCGGCGAGACGCGCGAACGCTATCGCGCGGCCTGCGAACTCACCGAACGGGCGATCCTCACCGGGGCGTTCGACCCGGTATAGACTCGGCGGCCCGCCGCGGTTGACGCCACGGCCGGTTTGCGTTATGACCAGACGATATGCGCTCTAACACGCGTCGCGTTGCGTTGCTCGCGGCCTTCATCGTTTTGATCGTACACTTGATCGGAAACCCGCATTACGGCTTTTTCCGCGACGAACTGTATTTCATCATCTGCGGCTTTCACCCGGCGTGGGGGTACGTCGATCAACCGCCGGTCGCGCCGCTTTTGGCGGGCGGGTCACAGCTCTTCGGACACTCGCTGTTCCTGCTGCGCGCCGTGCCGGCGATCTTCGCGGCCGCCGGAGCGTACGTCACGTGCCTGCTGGTGGTCGAGCTGGGCGGGGGCACGTTCGCGCAAGTGGTCGCCGGGCTGGCCTTCCTGTTTGCCGGCGTGCTGATGAGCTTCGGCATGAAAGTTGGGCCCGACATGCCCGGCCTGTGGCTGTGGCCGCTCGTGGCACTCTACGTTTTGCGAATCGTCAAAGGCGGCGACCCGCGCCAGTGGCTGGCGGCCGGCGCCGCTCTCGGGCTCGCTCTCGAGAGCAAGTACAGCGCAGCACTCTTCGCCGCCGCACTGCTCGTGGGAGTGCTGCTTACGCCCGCGCGACGCGTTCTCGCGTCGCGCTGGTTTCTGGGCGGCGCGCTGATCGCGCTGCTGATCGCGCTTCCAAATTTTCTCTGGCAAGCGCGCTACGGATTCCCGATGCTCGAGCTGTTGCGCAACGGACAACACGGTAAAAACGTCGTCGCCGGGCCGGCGCTCTATCTGTTCCAGCAGCTGCTGCTCACGAATCTGTTCCTGGCGCCGGTGTGGATCGCGGGGCTCGTCGGACTGCTGCGCGACCGGACCACCCGTTTTCTCGGATATACTTACATCGTTCTGATCGGGCTCATGATCGTGCTGCATGGAAAGCACTACTACCCCGGCGACGTCTATCCGATCGTGATGGCGGCCGGCGGCGTAATGGTCGCGTCGTGGGTTGGGCGACGGATCGCGCTGCAAACGGCGCTCGTGGCCGTGATGATTGCGGCCGGACTGTTCTTCCTGCCGTTCTCGCTGCCGGTGCTGGCCGAGCAGCCGATGGTCGACTACGCCGCGTTCGTCGGACGCGTCTTGCACGTCAGCAAATCGACGATGGCGACCGAGCACCACCAGACGGCCGCACTGCCCAGCGACTGGGCGGACATGCACGGATGGCCCGAACTTGCGGCGACGGTGGCCCGCGTCTACCGGGCGCTTCCGCCCAACCTTCGCGGGCAGGCGGCAATCGTCGCCAGCAACTACGGCGAAGCGGCCGCCATCGACTTCTTCGGAAAGGCGGATGGGTTGCCGCCGGTCATTTCCGGACACAACAACTACTGGCTGTGGGGAACGCACGGGTATTCCGGCAACGTCGTCATCGACGTGAACGGCGACTGCGGCGCGGCGCAGCATCTCTATCGCAGCGCGCGCCTCGTCGCCCGCTCCAACCCGCCGTGGGTGATTTCGTACGAGCGGGACATTCCGATTATGCTCTGCGTCGGACCGAGGAAACCGCTGGCCGCGATTTGGCCGTCGCTAAAAGACTACATCTAGGCTAGGAGACCGGCTCACTCGTAGTCGGGCGGGCGCGTGTCGGGGCGCCGGTGCAGGAAGAACTCCGGACCTTGAGGCGCGTGGATCGGGACGAACTTACGCGGCGGCCGGTTGAAATCGAAACAGTCGGGCGCGAGCGAATTGGCGCGCGCGTCGCTGGCCGCCATCCGGTTCAGGCCGAAAACGTCTTCGGCGAACTTGAGCAGGCTGCCATGTTCGTATTGAACGTGCGAGACGTAATCGTGCTTCGCGTACGGCGAGATGACGATCAGCGGAACGCGAAAGCCGAGGCCGTCGAAGTCGACGTGCGGCGGCGGCACGTGATCGTACAAACCGCCCCAGTCGTCCCACATGACGAAAATCGCGGTCGATTTCCAGAACGTGCTTTCGCCCACGGCATCGACCACCGCGCTGACCCACGACGGCCCGTACCCGCCGCCGCAGTTGACGTGATCGGACTCTTCGCAGGTTGGGGTGATCCAAGTAACGTTCGCGAGCGTTCCGGCGGCCACGTCCGTGATGAACCGCTTCTGCGGGGTAATCACGTCGGCTTTCCAGTCGGGACCGTAACGAACGTGCCGCACCGCCTGGTAGCCCGACCATTCTCCGTCCGCCGGATCGTCGATTTTGCTGGTGTAAAAGCGCCACGACAGCGCGGCCGCGTCGAGTTCGTCCCCGAGCGTCGTATAGTCGAAACACGCGCGCTCCGTACCGCCGAATTCCCGGCCCGCCAGAATCGTCTGGACCTGGTCTTTCCGACCCCCGTCGCAACCCCAGTCCGGTAGCGCCGGCAGGTCCACGCTGGAACCGGCTTGTCCGGCGATGATGTACTGATGCGATGCGAAGCTCTCGTCGAGTTGCGACGGGAACGTCCGATCGGCCAGAACCCACTCGTGAGCCATGTCGAAGTAGGGCTTGGACTCATCGTGCGGGACGTACGCGTACTGCGGGTTGGCGGGCCCGCCAACGGACGCTTCCAAATCGAAGCCGTTCATCGCGCAGTTCGTGCCGGGCAGCTTGCCGGTTCCGTCGCAGGCAGAAAACATGGCGGACACGGAGTGATCGATGACGTAGCTTCTCGCCAAACTCACCGGCGCGAGCCGGACGGTCTGGCCTAGCGAGTTGCGTCCGCTGGCAACGGTATCCGCACCCGGATAGCCTTGAAAGAGGTTGTCGAAGCTGCGGTTTTCCTGAAAGACGATGACGACGTGCCGAATTTTTCCGACGCCTTCCGCGTTCCGCCTGGCCGCTCCATCATCGCCGCGCGCGGACGGGATCGCGGGCGCCGGCGACTGCGAACCGCCCGCGCACGCGGCCAGCAGCACGGCAGCCGCGAGCGGCGTGAAGAGTTTACGAATCCGGGCTGCGGGCGCTTGCACTTCTTTTAGACGCCCAAGGCTTTGAGCAGGCTCGGATACACCAGCTCGATACGCGCGCGCGGATTGGCGGGATCGATGATGTCGTGGTTCTCGGGCAGCCGGCGCAGCTCCACGTAGTCGACGCCGCCCGGATTCCAGCCGCTCCACGCGGACGAAACGTGCGCGGTGACCTCGTTGTTTACCGCCGGATCGCAGCGGTTCACGACCGTAACGATGCGATCGGCGGCCTGCCGCCGCCGCTGAGAAGCGGCATAGACGTCGTCGCCTATGCGCAGCGTCTGCATCAGCGCCCGAGTCGAAAAGCGCGGATAGGCGGTCACCGGCCGTTGATGTGCGCGCAGGTGCGGATCCCACCAGGTAAAAACGTTGGGGAGGAACGTGAAGATTCGCGCAAACGCTCGGCTGACCGAATACGGCAGCCCGAGCAGCGCGAAATCCGGAGCGACCGGCACCGCGATCGCGATCGGGCGAAACTGGGCGAAGTACGCGGCCAGCGTTCCGCCCATCGAAATGCCGAGCACGCCGACCCGCTCGCCTAGTCCGGCGGCGATATCGAGCGCCTCGCTCGCGCTCGCCAGCAGCGATTCGGCGGTAAGCTTTGCGATGCGATTCGTCAGCCGATCGCGGTCGCCGTGTTCCGGCATCCTCGGCACGAACACGTTGGCCCCGCCCGCGTGAAGCTGCGGCGCCAACTGCACGAACTGCGCCGGGTTGTTGGTAAACCCGTGCAGCAGCACGACCGCCAGCGGCGTACGCCGCCCGTGGTCGAGCAGCGCCGTCCGCGCGGCGGGGAGAACGCTCGCATCGTCGAGCGCCATAAACGCCCGCACGCGCTCGAGCCCGCCGGCGTAGTCTTGCGCCGGGCGGCTCGTCGAAGATTGGACCACGCGGGAGCGTTACGTCGCGTTTCAGAATACCCTGCCGGTGACGATATCCGCTTCGGTTCGACAACGCTGTTCGTGGGCGACGACCGACGCATCGATCCGGTATCACGACGAGGAGTGGGGCGTTCCGGTTCGCGACGACCGCCGGCTTTTCGAGTTCTTGGTGCTCGAGGGCGCACAGGCGGGCCTGAGCTGGGAGACGATCCTACGCAAGCGTGAAAATTACCGGCGGCTGTTTTTAGATTTCGATCCGGAACGAGTCGCGCGCATGCGCGCATCGACGATCGCAAAGATTTTGCTCGATCCCGGCATCGTACGCAATCGCGCCAAGGTCGCATCGGTCTTGGCCAACGCTAAGGCCTTTCGGGCAATCCAGCGAGAGTTCGGTTCGTTCGACGCGTTCGTCTGGCGTTTCGTCGGCGGCAAGCCGATCGTCAACGGCTGGCGACGGCGCGAAGACCTTCCGGGGTCGAGCGACGAGTCCGAAGCCTTGAGCGCGGAACTGCGCAAGCGCGGGTTCGGTTTCGTCGGGCCGACGATCTGCTACGCGTTCATGCAGGCTACCGGCTTGGTGAACGACCACGTCACGACGTGCTTTCGCTATCGCGCGCTCGCGGGTCGATAGCCGCCAGCAATTGCGAGTACGCGCGGGCGGCCAAGTCGCCGGCGCGCAACGGCTCGACGAT
>DATCGB010000391.1:0-4133 GCA_036509155.1 Candidatus Tumulicola sp.
CGACGTGGATGTCCGTTCAAGCGCGCTACGACGAACTGACCGGGAATCTCGTCGGCGCCCGCATCGCGATGGGCGAGGCCGCCGGCATCGTCGATCGGATGATCGAAGTACCGGCCTATACCCGGTCCTGGTACCATCTGCGGCTGGCCCAGCTGGCCTTCGAGGCGGGCGACGATCGCACCGCCGGCGCCGAATTCGACGAATCGCTTCGTATCTATCCCGACAACGCCGCCGCGTTGCTCTTTCAGGCGAAGTTTTACCGCGCTCGCCACAATTGGAAGCGCGCGCTCGCGTCGTCGACGCGAAGCGCCGACCTCTATCCGCTCCCCCAAGCGCTCGGCTACGAAGTGGACGCTCAGCGCGCCCTCGGATACGCGAGCGATGCCGAAAAAACCGACGCGTTGGTGCGCGCCGAGCAGCGGCTGTTCAACGTCCAGGGTATCAACGACCGGCTTCTCGCCATGTACTACGCGGAGCATCGCGAGCATTTAACCGACGCACTCGCGGCGGCGCGCTCGGACTTGGCCAAACGCGGAAACGAGATCTATGCCGACGACACCATGGCGTGGGTGTTGGCCGCGATGGGTCGATGGAACGAAGCTCGAACCTACGCCGAGCGTGCCATCCGTTACGGCACGCAGGATCCCGAGTTGCAATATCACGTCGGGGCGATCGCCTGGCATACGGGGCACGCGAAAGAGGCGCAGCGACTCCTGCAATCCGCCCTTTCTACCGACGCTTCGTTTCATCCGGTTTATGCCGACGACGCCCGCCGGCTGCTGCGCGCGGCCTCCCAATGAGCGTACCGGCTATTCGGCAAGTGCTGGCGACGGCCGGCGTGCGCGATCGAGTGTATGCGATGTACGCATTCCTCGTTGCGCTCAACCTGGTGGCATGGATCCTCGCGTTTGCGGCCTTTCGGTCGCATCCGATTCTTTTGGGCACGGCGTTGCTTGCGTACACGTTCGGTTTGCGTCACGCAGTCGACGCCGATCACATTTCGGCGATCGACAACGTCGTGCGCAAGCTGATGCAGGAGGGCAAACGGCCGATCGCGGTCGGGCTGTTTTTTTCGTTGGGCCACTCAACGGTCGTCGTCGCTCTTTCGGTTGCTATCGCAGCGGCCGCAGTCGTGGTGAAGAACGAGCTGCCGGCGCTCCAAACCGTCGGCGGCCTGATCGGAACGTCGATCTCGGCCGGCTTCCTGCTCGTGATCGCCGCGATAAACGTGGTCGTACTGGCCGATATTTTCCGCGCTTTTCGGGCCGTCCGCCAGGGAGCCGGCTACTGCCATCGCAGCGTCGACGCGATGCTCGACCAGCGCGGCCTGATGGGCCGAATTTTCCGGCCGCTGCTGAAGATGGTGACGAGCAGCTGGAGCATGTACCCGATCGGCCTGCTTTTCGGCCTCGGGTTCGACACCGCAACCGAAGTGGGATTGCTCGGAATCGCTGCCGTTGAGGCGGGCAAGGGCCTGCCCGTGTACGACATTATGATCTTTCCGCTGTTGTTTATGGCCGGGATGTCACTGCTCGATACGACCGACGGCGTCCTCATGCTCGGGGCCTACGGATGGGCGTTCGTCAAACCGATCCGCAAGCTCTACTACAACCTCGTCATTACCCTCGTGTCGGTGCTGGTCGCCGTCATCGTAGGCGGAATCGAAGCGGCAAGCGTCGTGGCCGGCCAGCTCAAACTCACCGGCGAACCCTGGAATGCGGTCGCCGCGTTGAGCGGCAACTTCGGCACCCTGGGCGCAATTATCGTAGGAGTTTTCGTAGCGAGCTGGGCAGTCTCGACGGCGATCTACAAGCTGCGCCGATACGATGAGTTGGACGCGACCGTGATCCCCTAGTCCGTTAGGAGCCCAACGCGGTCTTCATCCGAGCGCGAAGTCCGTCGGCGTCGACCGTTGCACCGAGTGCCGCGGCATCGTTCGGCCGAAGTTCCAGCAGATCGAAGGCCGCTTCCTCATACCACGCGATCGCCCGCGCGTAGGCCGCCAACGAATACGCCGGCTTTCGAGCCGAGACGCGCACTCGCTCCAGATGGTCGACCATGCTGTGGGACGCGCACCGCTGAATGGCGACGCTGCGACGAAGAGCGGCCTCCGGGTTCGTCGACATTCGTGCGTCCTCCGAGCTTGGGGTGCCGCTTCGCATCGCAATTCGCATACCCCATCGATTTCCCCCATTTGCCTTGCCGTAAACTACAGCGACTTCGTGAGCACCAGAACGATCTTCGTACCCTGCATGACGTAGGCCGGGGTTAGAATCGCATCCTCGCCCGGCGGCACGCCGTACGGAACGCCGCCCCCGAGAACGGTGAACGGATTCGCGTACACGTTCGCGAGGTTGGTTCCGTACACGCCGACTTGAAACTGTTTGGTCGCATACGCGATGTGGGCGTCCAGCGTCGCGTACGGCGGCCGGTTCAACTCGTTGTACGTTCCCTCATAGTCGAGGTTGGCTCCGTACGACAGCCCGCGTGCCGTGGTGCCTTCGAATCCAAAGTAGGCTTTATGCAGCGGTTGTCCCAGCGACTGCTGCCCGGCGAGCAGCGTTCCGTCCTGCTGATCCGGCGGGATGACGGTAAGGTACGAGCTATCGACGTCCCAACCGGCACGGATTTTAAAGCGCGATCCGAGCTGCTGCTCCAGCGCAACGTTGGCACCCGTGTAAACGCCGTTCCCAGCATTGATCGGCATGGCAATCGGACACGCGGGGCGGTGCTTCTTGCCGCACCCGGGGATCGGCGTTACTGCGAGCTCGGCCGACGGCGAACGAAGGTTCGAGCGATAGAAGTCGAGCGAGACGTGCGTCTGATAACCTTTAGTGCCGAATATCTGTTCGCCGCCGATGTCGTACAGCGTCGCGTAGTCCGGTTTCAAATTTGGATTGCCGATGGAGATGACGCCATCGACCGGCGGCGGCAGTTGCGGCAGTACGATTAGTTCCGTGAGCTGCGCGGACTGAAACGTCGTGCCGACCGAGGCACGAATCGCCGTATTTCCAGTCGGGGTCCACGTGAACCCGACGCGTGGATCGAAGCTCGAACCGAACGTGCTGAAATCGCTGAGATAGGCCGCCGCTGCGAAGTGCAGGTGTTCGCTCGGATCGATCGTGTAACGCAACGCGGCGGTCCGCTGCGTTTGCGACAGCGGAATTTGATAAATACCGTTCGATGGTTTCTTTCCTGCGTCCATCGGTGCGGCTCCGGGTGCCGGAATGGCCTGGTCGACCGCGATGCCGGCGACGTACTGCGTATCGAGCGCCTCGGTCAAAATGTCGTACTTGAACGAAAGGTGGCTTTTCGAAAATTGGTGGTCGATTTCAAGCCAATCGTCGCCCTGTACGTCGCGCTGGTTATAGAGATACGGAGAGGTAAACGCACCCGGTCCGTCCACCGACTGCGATGAAACCGTCGTCAGGTGGCTAAACCGCAGCTGCGTTGCGGGAATCCCATTCGAGTCGAGCGGTGCCAGGGGGAGCTGCGCGTCGAATCCATATCCGGACTGATGGTTTGCCAGCCACGTTCCCGGCGAGGCTTCAAAAGTACCCGCCTCATCGTCGTCGGACGGTTTCGCGCGAGCATCGTCCTCAAAACCGGGCGGTACGAAGCTCGTCAGCAACGCCGACATGTCGCGATTCGAGGCTTGATCGCGAAAACTCGCCTGCAAGTACCCGTATCCCGAGCCCAACTGGTAGCGCAGCTTTGAGATGGCCGACTCGCCGAACATCGCACTGCCGACGGAAACGGTATCGTCGTCAACCACGACGTTTCCGTTTACCGACCCCGACGAGGTCGCGCGATGCAGCGATACCGCGTAGCCGAAGCGTCCGCTGGTTCCCGTCGCCTGGAGCGTTTGACCGAAGCTGTTATACGAACCCCCGTAGCCCCGGATCAAAGCGTGGGGCTGAAGCGTGGGTTCGAGCGTGAGAACGTCGATCGCTCCCCCCAGCGTGTTCGGACCAACGAGTGCCGACGGCGATATCCCGTAGACGAGCTGAACGTCCTGCAGCGCCGCCGGATCGAGCAGGCTCAGGTCGAAGTCGCCGGTTCCGCCGTTGTTGACTTGATGTCCGTCGATATCGACCAGCGTTTCGGTCGGGTCGGGACCGCGAAGCGCAAAA
>DATCGB010000392.1:0-24338 GCA_036509155.1 Candidatus Tumulicola sp.
CAGGCAGCTCAGGCATGCACGGCGTCGGGTACCCCAAGCCGGGTGCCGACCCCGATTCCGTCTCGTTCGGCTTCTCCCGCGGGCAGTTCGATCACGTATTTGGCGAAGCCGGCCTCGCGCGGAATCGCATCGTCGGGCAGCGACGGCGGTACGGTCGCGACGCCGGCGTAAATCGTGCGAACCGTTCCGTCGCTCGCAAGAAAGACCATGTCCAGCGGAACCAGCGTGTCCTTCATCCAAAACGCGATCGGCCCGTCTTGGTCGAACACGAAAAGCATGCCGGTGTGAGGCGCTAGGGCGGCGCGGCCCATGAGACCGGTCTCACGTTCCGCTTCGGTACGCGCGACTTCTAGATGCAACGCGGCCTGAGGCGCGCGCACGGTCACGACCGGCAATCCGGTTTGCGCGTTCGCCGCCACGAGCGTTCCCAAAGCGAACGCCGCCGCCGCCAAAACACTAGGCATCTCGGGCCTCCCGCGCTTCGAGCATGGCTTCCACGTCGTACCAGTTGCGGCCGGTTTTGAGCGTGACTTCGAGCGGCACCGAAAGCGCCATCGCACCTTCCATGTGGCGCCGCACGAGGTCGGCAACGTCGTAGCGGCGCGCGGCCGGAACTTCGAAAATCAGTTCGTCGTGAATCTGCAAAAGCATGGTCGCGTCGAGACCTTCCCGCATCAGCGCGCGTTCGATTTCGACCATCGCCAACTTCATCAAGTCGGCCGCACTGCCTTGCAGCGGCGCGTTGGTAGCCTCGCGCTCGGCGGCCGAACGCAGCATATAGTTGCCCGACGTCAGGCCGGGCATGTAGCGGCGCCGCCCGAGAATGGTCGAAACGTATCCGCGCTGCCGCCCCTCTTCGATCGTGCGTTCGATGTACGCACGCACCGACGGGAAGCGCGCGAAGTACGACGCGGTAATTTCCTTGGCTTCGGCGCGGCCGATCTCGAGACGCTGCGCCAGACCGAAATCCGACATGCCGTAGAGCAGGCCGAAGTTGACGCTCTTGGCCATTCGCCGCTGGTTGGCGTCGACCGGGTCGGCGGCGGCGACGCTGAAAATTTGCCGCGCCGTAAAGTCGTGGATGTCCTGCCCTTCTTCGAAGGCGCGGCGCATGGCGTCGTCGCCCGAAAGGTGAGCCATCAACCGCAGTTCGATTTGACTGTAGTCGGCCGCCAGCAGCACGTAGCCTTCGTCGCGCGCAACGAAGGCGCGACGGATGCGCCGGCCGAGCTCGCCCCGCACCGGAATGTTTTGCAGGTTCGGATTGGTGGAAGAGAGCCGGCCGGTGGCGGTCGCCGTCTGGTTGAAGACCGAATGCAAGCGGCCGTCGCGCGCATCCACCAGCTGCGGGATGACGTCGACGTAGGTATTCTTGAGCTTCGTAACTTCGCGCCACTCCAGGACGAGCGCGCAGATCGGATATTCCCGAGCCAAGATCTGCAAGACCTCGACGCCCGTCGCCCAGCCGGTTTTGGTTTTTTTCCCGCCCGGAATTTGCAGCTTGTCGAAGAGCATCTTTCCGAGTTGCTGGGGCGAGCCGATGTTGAAGGTCTCTCCGGCGAAATCGTAGATGTGCGCCTGCAGGCGCGCGGCCGCCAAATCGACTTCCCGGCCGATCGCGTGCAGCTCGGTCGGGTCGATCGCGACGCCGGCCGCCTCCATCCGCGCCAGCACCGGCGCGAGCGGAACTTCGACCTCCTCGTACAGCCGCAGCTGATCGCGTTGCTCGAGCAGCGGGCGCGTCGTCGCGATCAACTGCAAGGTCGCATCGGCATGCGCGGCCGCTTCGGCCGGCAGGCCGGCGTGTAAAAATACGCCCGCCGCATCTTCCGCGTCGGCGAAACCGCGCGACGGATCGAGCAGGTGGGCCGCGATCATGGCGTCGTCGGAAAAGCGCGGGTTCGGCACGCGCGCTTCGCGCAGCGCGCGGTACGCGCGCTTCGCGTCGTACGCGCCGACGGCGACGTCAGAGTCGAAAAGATCGCGCATCGCGCCGCGCACCGGCTCGTAGGCGAGCGCACCGATCGCAAACTCGATTCCCGTTCCAGACTGCGCGCTCGCGCCGACCGTCTGGCCGAGAACTGCCAGCGCGACGCGCCGGCTCGATCCAAGCGCGCGAATCTCGCCGGCCAGCCGCGCGAACTCGGGCGGGTCGACGCACGCCAGGTAACTGCGATAGATTCCGTCGATCTTGGCTTGGGTCTCGAAGAGCGGAAGGCCCGTGGGGGCCGCAAGTTTGGCCACCAGCGATTTGAATTCGAGCTCGCTGTAGAGCGCGTAGAGATCGCCGTCGGCGGGCGTTTCGTACCGGCTGGCCTCCCAGTCGACGCGCAGCGGAAGATCCTGCCGGACGATCGAGACGGCTCGGCAGAGACAGGCTTGCGCACCGTACGTCTCGATGAGCTTTTGCAGTTTGGGATTGCCGGCCAACGCCGGATCGGCCACCAGCGCATCGAGCGAGCCGGCCGCCTGCAAGAGTTTCGTCGCCGTCTTTTCGCCGACGCCCGGGATGCCGGGAAGATTGTCCGACGGGTCGCCCTTGAGCCCGCGGTAGTCCGGCAACTGCGCGGGTTCCAGCCCGAACCGCTCGCGCACGGCGGCCGGATCGTACCGTCCGAGTTCGGTAATCCCGCGACGCGTCGTCAGCACCGTCGTGCGTTCGTCGACGATCTGCAGCAAGTCCAAGTCGCCGGTGACGACCAGCGTCTGCTCGCCGGCCTCTTCGGCTTGACGCGCGAGCGTAGCGATGACGTCGTCGGCTTCCTGCCCGTCCATTTCGACGATCGGAATGCGGTGCGCGTCGAGAATCCGCCGAACCAGGGCGAACTGGCCGCGCAGCTCGTCGGGCATCGCCACGCGCTGGGCTTTGTACTCTTTGTACAGCGCGACGCGTTCGGCCGGCATACCTTTATCGAAGGCGGCGATGACGTGCGTCGGCCGTTCGTCGGCGACGATCTTGTTGAGCATCATCGTAAAGCCGTAGGCCGCATTGATCGGCACGCCTTTGGTCGTCGTCAGGCCGGGCAGCGCAAAGAACGCGCGATACACCAAGCCATACGTGTCGAGCAGCATCAAACTCATAGTTGCGAGAGCCTCATCGTACCACGACGTCCGACGATCCGGCACTCACGCTGCCGTCGTCGGAGATTTGGAGGACGGAGACCGTGTAGCGGCCGCTGCGCTCGGGCATCGTGACCGAAAACGCGCCACCGCCGGCGCGCGTCACGCTCCACGAAACGGCCGGCGTTTCGGCCTGCGCGAGCGAGATTTCCCGGGGCGGCTGCGTCCGCCGAACGAAGCCCAGAACTTGGGCGTGATCGCCGGTCGAATCGACCCAGGGGTGCCAGGTTCCGGCCGCCGACGCGCTGGTCTGAGTTGCGGCCGCCCCGACCGCCAGCAGCGCCGGCGCCGAATCGAAGCGCGCGCCCCCGGAAGGCTGACCGCGACTGATCCGGACGACCAGCGTTCCGGCGCCCCGGCCCGGCGGCCGCAACGAAATTTTGGCCGCTGCGCCCGGCGCGAACGTCGCATCGCGATCGAGATCCAGCGACGCGGACTGCGGACGGCCCGGCGCCGCGAGATCGAGCGGAACGCTGGCCCATTCGATCGTGCCGTCGCGAACGAACGCCGCGCCGACGCGCAGCTCGCCGGCCGCATCGGCCGCGCGGAAATGCGCGCTCGCGCGGCCGCCGTCGGCCGGAACGACCGACGTCGCGATGCCCAGCGCGCTCTCCAGCGTTATCAACGCCGCTCCGCGCGCCCCCGGCGCCCCCGCGTCGACCGCAACGTCTTGACCGCCGCGATAGAGCGACTCATTCAACGCTACGCGCACGTCGGCGCTGCTCGCGTCCGCGGCCGCGGCGCCGGCGGCGGCATCGACCTGCACCGCGGCCGCATCGGTGGCGCGCCCGGCAAGATCGACGCTTGCAAAGATCAAATTCGTCCCCAGCTGCGGCGACGTGAACGCTCCGCGCGCGTGGCCTTCGCGATCGAGCGTCAGCTGCTGCACCTGAACCGACGTGCCGTGGACCATCCGGGCCGCAACGACCGCGCCCGCCAACGGCGCGCCGGTGCCGACGGCATGGGCATACACGTCGAATCCGATCGCCGTTCCGAGCGTTTGTTCGTCCCGATCGAGCTTCAGCGCAATCGTCGCACCGGCGGTCGGAACGACGATCCGCGTATCCGCCGTTGCGCCGCCCGACTCCACGCGCACGCCGTACGTCGATGCAAGCTCGTCGTTGGGATGCGCAATGAGAACCGACGCGCTGCCATCGGCGCCGGTGCGCACCGTTTCATCCAGCCACATCGTGGTCGCCCACGGCTGCGCGTCGGCCGAGTAATCGACGTACGCGTGAGGCGATCGCACGACGGTGAGATGAACGAGTTCGCCGCCGTGCGAGGAGCGAACGATCAGGGGGACGTCGCGATGCGGATCACACGGTCCGCCGCAATCGGCCGCGACGTCGAGCGACAAGCTGCCGGCATTCGCATCGACGTGCACGGTCGCTCCGCCGATTCCACTTCCGGTTTGCGCCAAGACGGTGTAGTCGCCGGCGACCGCGCTCGCGGGCAGCACGAACGACGTGCCGAACGCTCCGGCGGCGTCGAGCGGTACGCGCCGCTCGACGATCGGCGTCGGTCCCAAGCGCAAGGACACCGCCGCGCTGCCGGCGCTCGGGCGCAACGCGTTGCCGGCGCGGCTGCGCGCAAAACCGACGACGCGTATGGCGTCGCCCGCGTGGGCGACGGCCGAATCGGTGCGCACGCCGACGATCGTCGCCGGCAACGGAACTTGCGGAAGCAAACTCAAAAATGCGTAGCTGTTCGCCCACCGCGCGAGCGCGAACACGGGTCGCGGCGTGCGCGTCCAGCGAACGATGCCGTGGGCGTCGGTCAGCGCCGCCGTAAACGACTTATCGACCACGAACTGCACGCGCATGCCCGCCAGTGCGCGGCCCGTGCCCAGATCGGCGCCGAACAGTACGAGCTCGCCGGGCGTTTCCTTTGAAACGAGCCCGACGCGCGAGCGGTTGATCCAGACCTGCTCGCCGACGTCTCCGCGGCGCGCTTCGACGACGAAAAAGCCCTCGCGCGATCCGAGCCGCACGTCGACCTCGTTGGATTGAAATTGATATCCGCCGGGGGGCGTGAAGGTGAACGAGACGGCGGGCGTTCGGCCGCGCGTCGAAATCGCCCGCGGGCGCGCGTTGGATCCGGCGGTTACGACGTCGGCGGGATCGATTGGATAGACCGAAAAACGCACCGGCGCGCTCGAGTAGGTATCCAAGCGAACCGTCGTCGGGCGCCATGGCACGTTAGAATCGGCGGCAAACAGGGCAAAGTAGGCGTCGAGCCGGTGAAGATCGACGATCGGCCGCTCGGCGCCGACGGGAACGGCGCTCCAGATGAAGAGGAGCACGGATGCGAGCAACACGCGAACGACCACGATTTTGGATTTCGCCGAGCGGCATCCACGGCCTCGCACGTGCGGCAGGTCGCCGCACCGAACGCGCGTAAACCGGCCCACGTGGACGAGCAAGCCGCCGGAGGAACCCCGACCTCCACTCGTTGCCGTTTCTGCGGCAGCGAACGAGGCGAGAGCGAAGCGCGCGCGGTACGTGAAAAGTCACACGTTGCGGTCGTCGTAGCCTGTGGATCGTGCGGCCACCCGTTCGCCGTCCTGTCCCGCAACTAAGGAGTCTATGACCATCGCACGCCTGTCGGCGATCGCGCTCGCAACCATGCTGATCGGCGCCGCCCAACCGGCGGTCGCCGCTACCACGCCGAAGCCGAGCGTACCGCCGCAACTGTTGAAGATCCCGCCGCCCAAGCTGCCCAAGGAAAAGCTTCACGCCGAGTACGTGGTCGAAGTCAACAAAAAGGGCCAGGTCGTGCGCGTTAAATCGGGCCACGGCACCAAGTACGCCACCTTTAACTCGCAGACGTACGGCAACGCGCTGCAGATGTGGATTCGCAAACCGGACGGGAGTGCGGAGGTCGGTCTGTACAAAGTGAGCTACGACTACGATCCCGCGACGCATCACGTAGCCCGCAAGATCGCGCTGGTCTCGGCGGGCGGCCAGTGGGCCAACGAAGAAGGCGCGGCCGACGTCATGATGGACACGGCCAAGAAAGAGGCGGCCGCCGTAAAAGCGCAGCAGGCGGCCCAGCATGCGAAACTGCCGTCGTTGAACCAAATCACCGGAAAGAAGACGCCGTCGCCGAGTCCCGCACCGCTGCTCTCGCCCCGTCCCTAGCCAACGATGCGCTTCGTGACGTATCGCACGGCGGACGGCCGCACCGCCCCGGGCGTGCTCGACGGCGACTCGATTGCGCCGATCTCGACGCCAACGATGCGCGAGTACATCGCGCTCGCGCCGCCCGAGCGCATCGCCCGGCAGCGCGCCGCGGAACTCGTCGCGCTCGATGCGGTTACGCTCGAATCGCCGGTCCGGCCGGCCCGCAACGTTTTCTGCGTCGGGCGCAACTACCTCGAGCACGCGAAGGAGGGCGCACGCGCCGCCGGGCGCGAGTTAAAGCTGCCGCGCGCGCCGGTATTTTTCACCAAAGCGCCGACCGCGATCGCCGGACCCGACGCGACGCTGCACCTGCAGGCACGCCACTCGTCCGAGTACGACTTCGAAGCGGAACTCGCGATCGTCATCGGGGCGAACTGTAAGGACGTCCCCGAAGCCGAGGCGCTGCACGTCGTTTTCGGTTACACCGGGCTCAACGACGTCACCGCCCGCGACCTGCAACGCGAACGCGGTCAGTGGTTCAAGGGCAAGAGCCTCGACGACAGCTGCCCGATCGGCCCATGGATCGTTACGCCCGACGAGGTCGGCGACGCGCAGTCCCTAGAGATTATTTTCCGGCGCAACGGCGAAGAAAAACAGCGCGACACGACCGCGCACATGATCTTCTCAATTCCCCGGCTGATCGCCGAACTCAGCAAAGGTATGACGCTGCTTGCGGGCGACGTTATCGCCACCGGAACGCCGGCGGGCGTGGGTTTCGCGCGCACGCCGCCCGACTTTCTCGCCGATGGCGACATCTTGGAGGTTGAAATCGAAAACGTGGGCATTCTCCGCAATACGGTCGCCATCGCATGAGTGCGGTATTCGTCATCGGCGGACTCGTGGCGCTGGCGCTGGCGATCGCCGGCGTACTCGCGCTGGCCGCGCCGCACCGCATGGCGCACGCGTACGGTCTGCCGGTTCAGGACGGGCCGGCCGGCGGGTTCGTGCGCGCGATGGGCATCCGCGACCTGGTTATCGCCGCCGTCCTCGGGGCAACCGTCTACTTCCACGACATACCGCTGCTGGTGGTCGTGGCCGTCGCCGGGATCGTGCTCTCGGTCACCGATCTCGTTATCGCCTATCATACCGGGGGAAAACATTGGCGGCGCGAGCACGTCACGCACGTCGGAGGCGTGGTCGCCTTCGTGCTGGTCCTCGCGATGGCGCTGTTCGCAGTCGGAATGTAGGGCAGGTTAGTCGTAGGAGTCGGCTATCTTGAGCCGTATCACGAAGACGTATGATCGTCGCCGTTCCTCGTGAAGCCGCATTAAAGGAGCGCCGGGTTGCGCTCGCGCCCGAAACCGTCGCCAAATTCGTTAAATCCGGAGCCACCGTCCGCGTGCAGCGCGGGGCCGGCGCCGCCGCGTCTTTTCCGGACGAACTCTACGAACGTTCCGGCGCGACGCTCGTCGACGACACGCGAGCGCTCGCGAGCGACGCGGGGGCCGTGATCACCGTCGGGCGCCCGGGCGCCGACGTCTTGGCGGCCGTCAAGCCGGGTACCGTCATCGTTGGTTTCCTCAATCCGCTCGGCGATCCGGAGTACGTGCGCGAACTGACCCAGGCCCGGGTAACCGCGCTGGCGATGGAAATGATTCCGCGCATCACGCGCGCGCAATCGATGGACGCGCTTTCGTCGCAGAGCAACATCGCCGGGTATAAAGCCGTTTTGCTCGCGGCGGTGACGCTGCCGAAGTTCTTTCCGATGCTGACGACCGCCGCGGGAACGATTCCGCCGGCGAAACTGCTCGTGCTCGGGGCCGGCGTCGCGGGATTGCAGGCGATCGCGACGGGCCGCCGTCTCGGCGCCGTGGTCAGCGGATACGACGTGCGCGCCGCGGTCAAAGAACAGGTTGCGTCCCTCGGCGCGACGTTTTTAGCGTTCGATCTCGGTGCCGATGCCGAAGGCAGCGGCGGATACGCCAAAGAGCTGACGCCCGAACAACAGGAGCGGCAGCGGGCCTGGATGGTCGAACAAATCGGAACCAACGACGTCGTGATTACGACCGCCCTCGTTCCCGGGAAAAAAGCGCCGGTACTCGTGAGCGAGGCCGCGGTAGCGGCGATGAAACCCGGCAGCGTCATCGTCGATCTCGCCGCCGAAGCGGGCGGCAACTGCGCGCTGACGGTGGCCGACGAAGTCGTCACCTCGCCCAACGGCGTCACGATCGTCGGAACGACGAACCTTCCTGCGACCATGCCGAATCACGCGAGCCAGCTCTACTCGCGCAACGTGTATGCGCTTTTATCTCCCTGGCTGCGGGATGGAGAGCTCGTCGTCGACATGGACGACGACGTCGCCAAGGGCGCCTGCGTCGCCAACTGCGGTAACGTCTCGATCGGAGGAAGCTCGTCGTGACCGACGTTTCTCATTACGTCAGCCTGCTGACCGTGCTGGTGCTGGCGGTTTTCGTGGGCTTCGAGGTGATTTCGAAGGTTCCGACCACCCTGCACACGCCCTTGATGTCGGCCACTAACGCGATTCACGGCATCGTGATCGCCGGGGCGATCGTGGTGGTCGCGCAACTCTTCGGAGAGGGGGCGAACCGGCCGCTGCTTACCGTGCTTTCGATCGCTGCGGTCACGCTTGGCGCGATCAACGTGTTCGGCGGCTTCGCGGTCACCGAACGCATGCTGCAGATGTTTCGCCGCAAAGAGGGCGGCAAATGAGCGACGGTGCCTCGCTCGCAATCGCGCTGGCCGACCTCGTCGCCATCGGACTTTTCATCTACGGCCTGCACGAGTTAAACTCGCCGGCGACGGCGCGCCGCGGCAATCGGCTGGCGATGCTCGGCATGCTGATCGCGTTGATCGGCGTGCTGGTGCAGACGCTGGGCATCGGCTGGTGGGCGATCGCGATCGGCATCGTCATCGGCGCGGTCATCGGCGTGTACGCCGCGCTCAAGGTCAAGATGACGGCGATGCCGCAGATGGTCGCGCTGTACAACGGCGCGGGCGGCGGTGCCGCGGCGTTGATTTCGACGGTCGAGTTTTACGTTATTCGCGACGGCTCGGGAACCATGAACGCCGTCGTCGCGGTATCGCTGGTGCTCTCGGCGATCATCGGTGCGGTCAGCTTTGCCGGTTCGATTATCGCATTCCTGAAGCTTCAGGAAATGATGACCGGACGGCCGATCACCTACCCCGGGCAACAGGTCGTCAACGCCTTGGTCGCATTGGGAATCGTCGTGCTGGGAGCGTGGGTCGTCGTAACGGTGGGCCTGCTGCCGGCCTGGGCGTTCGTCGCCTTATTGGCGGCCGCGCTGCTGCTCGGAGTGCTGTTCGTCTTGCCGATCGGCGGCGCGGATATGCCGGTCGTGATTTCGCTGCTCAACTCGTTTACCGGCCTGGCCGTCGCCATCACCGGTTTCGAACTCTCGAGCACGCTGCTGATCATCTGCGGCGCGTTGGTCGGTGCGAGCGGCACGCTGTTGACCGTTCTCATGGGGCGCGCCATGAACCGTCCGCTCACCAACGTGCTGTTCGGCGCGTTCGGCGCTGCCGGCGGCACCGAACCGGCGGCCGGCAGCGGCGGTCCGCAACAGGTTCGGACGGCGAGCGCCGACGACGTGGCCGTCATGCTCGCCTACGCCGCCAAAGTCGTTTTCGTTCCCGGTTACGGCATGGCCGTCGCGCAGGCTCAGCACAGCGTGAAAGCGCTCGCCGATCAGCTGGAGAAGCGGGGCGTCAAGGTCGCTTACGCCATTCATCCGGTCGCCGGACGCATGCCGGGCCACATGAACGTGCTGCTGGCCGAAGCCAACGTCCCGTACAACCAGCTGCTCGATATGGAAGACGCCAACGTGGAATTTCCGACCGCCGACGTCGCGCTGGTCATCGGCGCGAACGACGTTACCAATCCGGCGGCCCGTAGCGTGAAGAGTTCGCCGATCTACGGCATGCCGATTCTCGACGTCGACAGAGCGGCTAACGTCGTCGTGCTCAAGCGTTCGATGCGTTCCGGGTTCGCCGGCATCGAAAACCCGCTCTACGAAATGCCGAACGCGTCGATGCTTTTCGGCGACGCAAAAACCTCGGTGGACGAACTCACCGCAGCCGTCAAGGCATCGTAATCGCGAAGCCGTGGGCCGCGCCCACCGCGAAGCATTCGGGCCGCCTGCACGATGGTCGAAGTCGCGCGGCTCATCGACCCCAAGTATCTCGTCGAAATCGAGGCCGACGCGGTCGTCGAAGAGGCTCCCGCCGCGCGGTGGTAGACGGGCAAAAGGTCTCGCCGCGGGTGCAGGCAGAAGACTCCTATGAGGATTGGTAAAGGATGACGCAGACGAAAGCCGCACTGCACGAAGCGGTCGATCAGCTCGATGACGCGGAAGCCGAGGCTATCCTTGAGGCGATCCGTACAAAGCGCGTCGATGCACACTTTGCGGGTGTCGAAGAGGTTGAGCCCGACGAATGGGATCGCGAGGCGATCGCAGGCATTACGTCGGCCGACGTTCGCGAGACGATCTCTGCGGACGATCTAAGGCGGGAGCTCGGCATCTGAATGCCTGATGCCCGCTACGAACGGCGGGCCGTTCGCGATCTGCGTAGCCTATCGACGTCGGATCAGCGCACCATTGTCGCCGAAATAGCGGCCTACGCAAATGGTTCGACAAGCGGTGATGTCAAGAAGCTCAAAGGGCGTTCCCCTTCCGAATACCGTTTGCGGGTTGGCCGGTTTCGCGTCGTCCTGGCCCGCGAGAGCGGCACGATCATCGTGCTACGAATCACCGATCGCAAAAATGCGTACTGACGAGCGATGCAATGTTTTTGCACGCCGCGCATACAGTGGCGCTTCTCGATAAAGGGCGCGGTTTACGCGACGATCGGGGGTTTGAGGGCGCGCTTTTTCCGCTTGCGCTCGCTCCACTCGACGACTAGGACGTAGAGCACCGGGACGATCGCGAGATTCATGACCGTCGAGACGATCATGCCGCCTAAAACCGCGGTTCCCAGCGAAATGCGCGACTGCGCCCCGTCGCCGTGCGCGAATGCGAGCGGCAGGATGCCTAAGATGAAGGCGATCGAGGTCATCAGGATGGGGCGCAGCCGTTCGGCGGCCGCGTGCGTGACCGCGTCGATCGTGTCGCGGCCTTGTTCGCGCAGTTGATTGGCGAACTCGACGATCAGAATGGCGTTCTTGGCGGCGAGGCCGATGAGCATGACGTAACCGATCTGCGCGTAGATGTCGCTCGACGTTTGCGGGACGAGCACCAGGTGGCCGGCCAGTTTCGAATGCACGAACATGCTTAGGAGTTCGCATAGCCTGCGGATGTAGATTCCACCCACCGCGCCGAGCAGCGCGAGCGGGACGGCCATCATGATCACCAAGGGCGTCGTCAGGCTTTCGTACTGCGCGACCAGCACCAAAAATACGAACAGCAGTCCCATCGCAAACACGATGATGGTCTGCGGGCCGCTTTGAACTTGCTGGCGCGCTATTCCGCTCCAATCGTACTTCATGCCTTTGGGCAGGTTTTTGGTCGCAATCGCGGCGATCGTGTTGAGGGCCTCGCCGGAGCTGGCTCCTTGACCCGGCGAACCGTCGATCTCGTAGGCGTTGTATTCGTTAAAACGCATGATCGTGACGTTGGCCGTCTCCATCGAGACGTCCAAAAACTGCGAGGCCGGCATCATGTTGCCGTTCGCATTTGCAACGTACATCTTGGAAAGATCTTGGGGGACGGTGCGGTACTTGGCACCGGCCTGAACCAGCACATTGTACGAGCGCGTTCCGTAATCGAAGAAGTTGACGAAAGCTGCGCCGGTCGTGGCGTTGAGCGTGTTAAAGAAACTCGACGGCGAAACGCCCAAGGCGAGCGCTTTCGAGCGATTGAACTTCGCCACCAGGGTCGGTCCGGTCAGCAGCGTCGGAATGAACACTTGCGAAAGGCGCTTGTCCTTGGTCGCCTGCGCCAGAATCGTACTGCCCACGCGGTCGAGGGTCGGCAAGCCGAGGTTATTGATATCTTCGATTTCGATCGCAAAGCCGCCGGTCGAACCCAAGCCGGGAATCGCGGGCGGATTGGCGGGAAGCGCCGTGAACCCCGGCATTTTCGCGAAGTCTTGGTACAGTTTATACTGCAGGTTGAGCGAGCTGTTGGCCAAGCCTTTCCGGTCGGAAAGCGGATGCAGCTGGAGGAAGATGGTGGCTTGGTTGGCGCTGCTGTTGGCAAAGCCGAAGCCGATCCCCGACGTCACCGCTTCGACCTGCGGCATACCCATCATCAGCTTTTCGAGTTTTTTGACGACCGCCGTCGTCTGGTCGATCGACGCGCTCGAGGGCAGCGTGACCAGCACGTAGAGCAGGCTCTGATCTTCCGTCGGCAAGAAACCTTGCGGCGTTATTTTGAAAAGCACCCCGAGGAGCACGATCCCGGCCACGAAGATCGCGACCATGATTTTGCGATGTCCGATCAACTTGGGGACCCAGAGCGAATACCAGTCTTTCAACGCCGTCAGCTTACGATTGAACCACTTCATGAAGGGGTTTTTGCTGGGTTCCTCGCTATGCACTAGCTCGTAGGTCAGTACCGGCGCCAGCGTCAACGCCGTAAACAGTGAAATGCCGATCGAAGCCGCCATCGTCAGCGCGAACTGCTGGTAGAGCAGACCGGTCGTTCCCGGCAGGAACGCGACCGGAATGAAGACCGACATGAGCACGAGCGACGTGGCGATGACCGCTCCGGTGATCTCCTTCATCGCGCGTTTGGTCGCCTCGAAGCCGTCGACCTTATCGTCAACGATGTGCCGGACGATGTTTTCCAGAACGACGATTGCGTCGTCGACGACCAGTCCGGTCGCCAGCGTCAGCCCGAACAGGGTGAGCGTGTTGATCGTAAAGCCCATCAGCTTCATGGCCGCGAACGTGCCGATCAGGGAAACCGGAATCGTAACCGCCGGAATGAGCGTGCTGCGCCAGTTTTGGAGGAAGATGAAGATGACGAGCACGACGAGCAGGATCGCGATCAGCAGCGTTACGACGACTTCTTTGATCGAGTCCTTGACGAAGTCGGACGTATCGAAAGCGACCGCATAGTCGATGCCGCTAGGAAAATACGGCTTGAGATGTTCCATGGTGGCGCGAACGTTTTTCGAAATCGCCAGCGAGTTGGCCGTCGGCTCGCCCTCGATCGCGAGCACGACCGACGTCCGGCCGTTATAACGGCCCGCCGTGACGTAGTTCTGGGCTCCGAGTTCGACCTGCGCGACGTCGCCCAGCCGCAAGTATCCACCGTTCGGCTGAGCGGCGATGACGATCTGCTTGAACTCCGCCGCCGATTGGAGCCGTCCGTTGACCTTGATCGGAATCTGAAACGCCTGCGAACCCGTGGTCGGCGCTTGTCCGATCGCGCCGGGAGCCACGTCGGCGTTCTGCTGCTGAATCGCCTGAAGAACGGTGTCGAGCGATATTCCGTTGGACTGCAGCTTGTGCGGATCGACCCAGATACGCATGCCGTAGGTCCGATCGCCCAGCACCTCGACCTGGCCGACGCCCGGAACGCGCTTGAGTTCTTCGATCACGTTCAGGTCGGCATAGTTGCTGACACGGACGTCGCTCACCGAGGAGCTGGTGGACAGCATCGCGATGGCGATCGTGATGTTGCCCGAACTCTTTTGAACCGTGACGCCCTGCTGCTGGACGGCGGTCGGAAGCTGGGCCAGCGTCAGGTCGACGCCGTGCTGCACGTTGGTTTGATCGGTCGTGGGATCGGTGCCCAAGGCGAACGTGCAGGTAATCGTGACGATGCCGTTCGAGCTCGAATATGACTGCATGTACTGCAGACCGTCGGACCCGTTGATATTGATTTCGAGCGGCGTCGTGACCGACCGCACGACCGATTCGGCATCCGCCCCCGGAAAGTTGGCCGTCACCGTAACCGTCGGCGGCGAAATCTGCGGGTACTGCGAAATCGGCAGGACCGGGATGCAAATCAACCCGGCCAGCAAGACTACGAAGCTTAAAACGCCGGCAAAAAGCGGACGTTTGAGGAAGGTTTCGATCAACGACTTCGGCTCCGATCAATCGTTCTCGCCCACGCGAACGGCCACCGCCCCAAAGGCAGTCTCCTTACAATATCGGTTTCGGGCGCCCGCTCCCTTCGCCCGGCCGGCGTAACCTCCAGTTCGAAGCGTTCCAGGTGGGCAGGAACGCGTTGGGTCCGAAGCCCGCCAGACGCTCGCGGTACGCGTACACGTAATCTGCGTCGAACAGGTACAGAATCGGAACTTGCTCGGCTACTATGCGAGCGATCCGTGCGTACAGGCGCTTGCGCTCCGGTCGCTGCGTCGATGCTAATGCGGCGCGCTCGAGCGCGTCGACGCGCGGCTCGCACCAGCGCATGTAGTTCGACGGCGCGCCGCACGCGAGGATCGAGGAGTCGTCGGGGTCGGCGCCCATCGTCCACGGAACGTAGGCGAGATCGAAGTCGCCGACGGCCAGCGCGC
Organism: Candidatus Tumulicola sp.; assembly: GCA_036509155.1. Taxonomy (GTDB): domain Bacteria; phylum Vulcanimicrobiota; class Vulcanimicrobiia; order Vulcanimicrobiales; family Vulcanimicrobiaceae; genus Tumulicola. The sequence goes on from DATCGB010000392.1 coordinate 14,751, forward strand.
CGCTTCGCGGCAGAAAGAGTTGGGCGTTGGCGATCGACTTGACCGTCACGGCGACGCCGCGCTCGTGCAGCGCCTCCTGAATTGCGGTCGCCACCCGCACGCCGGTCGTCGATTCGGGAAATTGCACGTAGAGCATTTCCAGCGGCCGGCCACTTTTTTGCCGCATCCGGTCAGCGCCGCGCCGCCAGCCGGCGGCATCGAAGAGCGCGTCGGCCGCGCGCGGATCGAACCCCGGCTCGCGCACCGAACGGTCGAACGCCCACGAGAACTGCGGCTGGATCGTGTTGGCAACGGGATAGACGCCGAGCGTAATCTTTTTCGAAATCGCCTCGCGGTCGATCGACATCGCGACCGCCCGGCGGAGGCGAACGTCGTCCAGCGGCGGCCGGCCGGTGTTGAGCGCCAGACCGGCAACGACGGCGGTTGGGACCTTGACGAACGCAATGCCGGCCTTGCCCCGCAGCACGGCGAGCTGGGCCGGCGCGACCAGGTTCCAGTCGAGCTGGCCGGACTGCAGCTCCAGCAGATTGGTCGACGGATCCGGAATGACGCGGATGTCGAGACGCTCGACGGCCGGTTTTCCGCGCCAGTACGAGGGGTTCGCCGCGTACCGCAACCCTTCGCCGCGCGTCCACGAGACGAATCGGTAAGGCCCGTCGCCGACGGTCGGGGCGGCGTTAAACGCCGCCCGTGCCAGCGGCGCTTGAGCCCGCAGCACGTGCGCCGGCAGGACGAACTGCGGCGAGAAACCGTACGAAAAATACGTCATGACCGCCGGCGCCCACGATCGCTTGAGATGAAAGACGACCGTGCGCGCATTCGGGGCCTCGGCGCGATCGATCAAGTCGTAGCCCGCGTGCGAGCGCTCCGGGTTGGCGGGATCCAAAATGGCGTGCAGCGTGAAGAGCACGTCCTGGGAGGTGACGGGCCGGCCGTCGCTCCAGTGCAGGGCCGGCCGCAGCTGGTAGACGATCGTCCGGCCGTCGGCCGAAAGGCCGCCGTTGGCGCGCGTCGGGATGACCGCCAGCAGGGCCGGGACCGGCCGGCCGCCCGAGTCGAGGTCGATAAACGGCTCGAAGGCCAGGCGCGCGAGCTGCTGCTCGACCGAAGCCGCGTCGGGATGAAGGAAGAGCGGGTTGAGGGTCTGCGGATCGGCCGCGACGGCGAACCGGACGGTTCCGGCGGGAGCCGCCTGCTCGGATGCCCGGCCGCAGGCGGCCAGGAGCACGAGGGTCGCCAGGAGGGCTAGCCGCAGACTGCCCCTTGCACCGAATAAATCGTTGGTGCTATAGTTTGACGGCCGAAGATTGTTCGGCAAATATTCTCCTTGAGCGAACATGGTAGCGACAACCGACGAACTCGACGAACTCGATCTCCAGCTGCTCGACGCGTTGCAGCGCAACGCGCGCTCGACCTTTGCCGAGCTCGGTTCGCTCGTCGGGCTCAAGGGCCCGGCCGTCCACGACCGGGTCAAACGGCTCGAGCAGCGCGGCTTCATTCAGCGCTATTCGGCGCAGCTCGACGCAAAGCGTCTGGGCCTGCAACTGACCGCGTTCGTGAGCTTGTACACGGCGCCCGACTGCAACTACGACGAGTTCACCCGCTCGCTGGGCGAGATGCCGGAAGTCTGCGAAGTTCACTCGGTGGCCGGCGAAGAGACGTTCGTCTGCAAAGTCGTCACCGGCTCGACCAAACATCTCGACGATCTGCTGGCACGCCTCAAGGGCATGCCCGGGATGGCCCGGACCCGCACGACCATCGTGCTCACCACGCCGTACGACCGCGGCGGCGTCACGGTGCAGTCGTGAAAACCGCGTCCGCGCGGCGCGCCCACCCGCTCGGCACGCATCGCGTGCTGGAACCGGCCGGCGCGATGCCCCAAACCGCATGGAAGCTCGATAACACGCCGGTTGCGTTCGAGAACGAGATTCTCTGCCAGGTCGAGACCCTCAACATCGACTCCGCCTCGTTCAAACAAATCTCCGACGCGTGCGGCGCCGACGCGCAGGCGATCGCGGCCCACGTCGCCGGCATCGTCGGGCAACGCGGAAAGCAGCACAACCCGGTGACGGGCAGCGGGGGCATGTTCATCGGACGGATCCTCGAGGTCGGCGAAGCGCTGCGCGACCGGCTCGACCTCAAGCCGGGCGATCGGATTGCGTCGTTGGTGTCGTTGACGTTGACGCCGCTGCACATCGAGACCGTCACCCGCGTCGACGTGGCCACCGGCCGCATCTGGATTTGCGGTCAAGCGATCCTCTTTCAAAGCGGCCTGTGGGCCAAGCTTCCCGCCGATATCGACGAAAACGTGGCGCTGGCGGTACTCGACGTGGCGGGCGCGCCCGCGCAGGTCGCACGCCTGTGTTCGTTGGGACAAACCGTTGCAATCGTCGGCGCGGACGGCAAGAGCGGTTTGCTTTCGTGTGCGGCTGCCCGGGCGCGGGTCGGGACGTCCGGCCGCGTCATCGGCATCGTGCCCGATCCCTCGACCCCGGCGGCCCGGCTGTTGGAGCGTACGGGTCTGGTCGATGCGTTGGTCGCCGCCGACGCGCGCGACGCGCTCGACGTCAGCGAGAAGCTCGAGGCCGTCGCACCCGAACTGGCCGACGTCGTGGTCAACTGCGTCAACGTGCCCGGTACCGAACTGGGCTCGATCCTGTGCGCGAAACAGAACGGCACCGTCTACTTCTTTTCGATGTCGACCTCGTTTACCGCGGCGGCGCTGGGCGCCGAAGGCGTCGGACGCGACGTTACGATGATCGTCGGAAACGGCTATACCAAGGGCCACGCGGATGCGGCGCTCCAAACGCTGCGCGACAACCCCGAAGTGCACGAGTTTTTTAACGAAAAGTACGCCAAGAACTAATCAGCGAGGAAACAGCGATGAACGACACGGCCACCCGACACCTAAAGCCGCCGGCGCAGCCGGATCTCTTCGAGTACCGGAATCTCAAACAAGGAGAGTTCTGGCGTCACATTCCAGCGTATAAGGATATCGACGAGGCCACGTTTCTCGACCACCTCTGGCAGCAGAAGAACGCGGTCAAAACGTCCGCCGAACTGCTGTCGACGATCAAGGACGTCTGCTCGCCGGAGTTCTTCACCGACGCCGCCGAGGGTTTTGCGCGCGCGCCGATGGCGGTGCGCGTTTCGCCGTACGCGATCTCGCTGATCGACTGGAACGATCCGATCGCCGACCCGATTCGCCGCCAGTTCGTGCCGCTCGCGTCCGCGCTGCTTCCCGACCATCCGCGCCTCACGCTCGACTCGCTTCACGAACAGGCCGACTCGCCGGTTGCGGGCTTGGTCCACCGATACGTCGACAAGGCGCTGTTTCTTCCGCTCAATACGTGCCCGGTCTACTGCCGCTTTTGTACTCGCAGCTACGCGATCGGCCCCGATACCGAAGCGGTCGACAAAATCGCGCTCGCCAAGTCGCCCAAGCAGTGGGAAGACGCGTTTGCGTACATTGCCGAACGCCCCGAACTCGAAGACATCGTCATTTCCGGCGGGGACACGTATCAACTGCCGCCCCGAAACATCGAGTTGATCGGCAACGCCCTGCTCGACATACCGCACGTGCGCCGCATGCGGTTCGCCACCAAAGGCCCGGCGATCATGCCGATGAAAATCATCACGCACACCGAGTGGCTCGACGCGATTACCGCGGTCGTAGATCGCGGCCGGAAGATGGGCAAGGAGGTGGTGCTCCATACCCATTTCAACGCGCCCGAAGAGATCACGTGGATCACCCAGTGGGCCATGCGCATCCTGTTCGAACGCGGCATCTTCACCCGCAACCAGTCGGTCTTGATTCGCGGCGTGAACGACACGCGCGAGCGCATGCAGCTGCTCGTCAAGCGTCTCGGGTATCTCAACGTGCACGCCTACTACGTCTACATGCACGACATGGTCAAGGGCGTGGAGGAACTGCGCACGACGATCTACACGGCGACCGACACCGAAAAATTCGTCCGCGGCAGCACGGCGGGATTCAATACGCCGACCTTCGTCTGCGACGCACCCGGAGGCGGCGGCAAGCGCGACGTGCACTCGTACGAATACTACGATCGCGTCAACGGTATCGCGGTTTATGCGGCGCCCAGCGTCAAGCCCGGAAAGGCCTTCGTGTACTTCGATCCGATCGACCAGCTAGCGCCCGACGCGCAGGCGCGCTGGGCGGTGCGCGAGATTCAAGATCAGATGATTCACGAAGCCGTGAGCAAGGCCGGCGTCGGCGACGAGCAGCTCGTGCTCGCTTAGCGGGCTACCGCGCGCACCGGGACCGGTCCGGCCGGGCGGAGCGTGACCAGCGGGGCGGTGCGCACCTCGACGCCGGGCTCGAGCGCGAACGACCATTGCCGCGCGACGGCCGCCAAGACGACCGTCGCTTCGCTTAGCGCAAACTCGTTGCCGATGCAACGCCGCGCGCCCGCGCCGAAGGGCAGATAGGCGAACGGCGCCGGTTCGGCCGCGCACCAACGGTCGGGGTCGAAGCGATCGGGCGACGGGAAAAACTCCGCGCGACGATGCAGGAGCAGCGGCGAAATCAGCACGGTCGTTCCGGCCGGCACGAGCGTTCCGTCGACCAGCGTGACGGCGCGCAGCGACTCGCGGCCGATCACCCAGGCCGGCGGATAGAGACGCAGGCTCTCGCGCACGACCCGATCGATGAAGTCTCGGTCGTCACTTGCGGCGGCGGCGCCCATCCGCGCGTCGTCATCGGGATGCTGCGCCAACAGGTACCACGTCCAAACGAGCAAGTTCGCGGTCGTTTCGTGGCCGGCCATGAACAGCGTCATCACCTCGTCGCGAATTTGTTCGTCGGATGGACGATCCGCGGTTTCGGCGTCGCGCGCTGCGAGCAGCATCGAGAGCGCGTCGCCTTCGTCGCCGCCCGCCTCCCGGCGTCGCGCGATCAGTCCGTAGATGATGTCGTCGAGGGTGCGCTTCGCACGGTCGAACCGCCGAGTCGCCGGCAGCGGCAATTGCCGGCGCAAGTGGCCCAGCGGCAGCAGAACGTAAGGAAACTCTTCCATCATGAGACCCAGCGCGGCGCTGACGCGCGCGGTCGCGTCGCTCTCGTCGCTCCCGAAAAGCGTCGTCGTGGCGATCCGCAGCGTCAGCGCGGTCGCGGCGGCATGCAGATCGAAGCGCACGCCGGGGCGAATGCCTGCGGCGAACTCGGCCGCGGCCGACGCCATCATTTCGACGTACCGCGCGATTCGCTCGCGATGAAATGCCGGCTGCACGATGCGGCGCATCTGCCGATGCAGCGGGTCTTCGCTCGTCAGCAGCCCGTCGCCCAAGAGATGCCGCAGCATGCGCGTCCCCATCGATTTCGAAAAGGCCGCCTGCTGCGTCACCAATACGTCCTTGATCAGGGCCGGCTCATTGATGAAGACGTAGCTTCTCCAGGGCACCGCAAATGCAAACCGACTACCGTACCGCGCCGTCATCTCGGTCAGGAACGGCACGAACTTGAGAAACGGCATCGGAAGCAGTCGCCGCAACGTCGTCAAGCGGCTGGGTCCGGGAAGCTGAGTCGTCATCCGCCGGCGAGTTTGACCTTGCGCCCCTGCGCGACAAACCAGGCGGCGATCTTATCGCGGTGGTCGCCCTGAATTTCGACGGTGTCGTTCTTGGCGGTTCCGCCGGTGCCGCAATGACGTTTCAGCGACTTGGCAACCTCTTGGAGTTCGCGCGGTTCGAGGCCGGCGACTACGCTGACCGTGCTGGCCCGTCGCCGTTCGCGCATGATGCGAACGACCCCGTCGTGCGGAAGCGACGGCCGCCGCTGCGGCCCGCGTCGATTACCCAGCATGTAGCAGGCTAATCGACGGTTGTGAGCGCCAGGTACGCGCCGACAACGTCGCGGTCCCCCAAACCCGCTTTCAGGGCGCTTTCCCATTGCGTCGCAATCGATTGTGCCATCGGCAGCCGTCGGTTCGCGCGATTCGCGGCGTCGAGGGCAAGATGAAGATCCTTCGACGCCAAGGCGAGTGAAAAGTCAGGATCGAACGCGCCACGCTCGATTTTGTCTAACTTGGAGAGCGCCCATGGCGCATTGAGCGCGGTGGACCCTAGGCACGCCGAGACGTCGTTGAGGGAAACGTCGAGGGACTGCGCGAGTGCGGCCGCCTCAGCAATTCCCTCGCCAAGAGTGGCAAGCCAGGTATTGAGGACCAGCTTCATGCGCGAGCCGCTCCCCGCGTGCTCCCATCGCATCGTCTTCTGACCGAGCGCCGAGAACACCGGCGTCAGCGCGTCGAGTGCGACGGCCGGCCCCGAAGCGAGAATCAGCAGTTTCCCCTCTTCCGCGGGAATCTTCGAGCCGGACACCGGCGCGTCGACGAACACGACGTCGGGCCGATGCTCTTTACCGAGCGCGATGGCGCGCTCGGTTCCCTCGACGCCGATGGTGCTCATTTGCACCCACGTAGCACCTCGCGGCACCGCCGGCAGCGCTCGCGGCATCGTCGCTTCGATTGCCTCGATCGTCGGGACCATCGTAATCACGACGCCGGCGTCGCGGACGGCGTCCTCCGGCGTCGCCGCCACTCGGGCGCCCGCACCCGCAAGCCGCGCAGCCCCAACTCCGGACGGGTCCCAAGCGCTTACCCGCATTCCCGCGCGCAGGAGTCTGCGTGCAAACGCGGACCCCATCGTACCGACGCCGATGACCGCAATATTTTGAGTGAATTCGCGTGCTGCTTGCGTATCCATGCCGCTCATGACGAGCCCGGGTTACGGGAAGTTGCACCGTCTTAGCCGCTTCGACGCGATGGTCGCGCGCGGTTCCGTTCGTGCGCGTTTCGGCAGGCACGCGACGCTCAGCTGCCCAACGCCCTGCGCGATGAACCGGCGAATTTGCGTCTTTTGCGGGAGCAGCCCCGGCAACGACGACGCCTATTTGGCGATGGCGCGCGGCGCGTCCCGCGCGATCGTCCGGGCGGGATACGGCATCGTTTACGGCGGCGGAAGAATCGGCCTGATGGGCGCGGTCGCCGACGCGGCGCTCGAAGCCGGCGGCGAGGTCGTCGGCGTCATTCCCGAAGCGCTGGCGCGCGCGGAAGTCGCTCACGACGGCCTCACCAAACTGCACGTCGTCACCAGCATGCACGCGCGCAAAGCGCTGATGGCCGAGTCGAGCCATGGTTTCATCGCGCTGCCCGGCGGGTTCGGAACCATGGACGAGTTTTGTGAAGTGCTGAGCTGGCGCCAACTCGGTATCCACGACCGACCGATCGGCCTGCTCAACCACGACGAGTATTTTTGCCGGCTGATCGAGTTGTTCGACTCGATGGTTGTGCGCGGTTTCGTCACGCCCGCCAACCGCCGGCTCTTCGTCGATGAGGACGCCATCGAGCCGCTGCTCGCCGCCATGTTTAGCGAACGGTAGACGACCGGGCGCCGAACCCCGGCGGGAGCGGCAGATTCAAACTCTTAACGAGAAAGGCGTAGATGTCGGCGGTGGAGTCGATGCTCTCGGCCAGCGTCGTGCTGCCGCCGTGACCGGCTTTAAGCTGCACGCGCAGGAGAACCGGTGCCGGCCCGGCCTGATCGGCCTGCATCTTTGCGGCGAACTTGAAGCTGTGCGCCGGAAAGACGCGGTCGTCGTGATCCGACGTCATGATCAAGGTCGGCGGATAGACGGTCCCGGGCTTGACTTTGGCGTACGGCGAGTACGCGTACAGCCACTCGAAGTCGCTCTTCCCGCACGTGGAACAGCCGTACTCGGGAATCCAAAAATTTCCGATCGTGAACTTGTCGAAGCGCAGCATGTCGAGTACGCCCACGCCGGGAACCGCCGCTCCGAACAGGTCGGGACGCTGCGTCTCGACCGCGCCGATCAGCAAGCCGCCGTTCGACTCGCCCTTGATCGCGAGCTTCGGCGTCGACGTGTACTTACGAGCGATCAAATACTCGGCCGCCGCGATAAAGTCGTCGAAGACGTTCTGCTTCTTTCCCAGCATGCCGGCGTGATGCCAGGCCTCGCCGTACTCCGATCCACCGCGAATGTTGGCGACCGCATATACGCCGCCCATTTGCAGCCAGGTCGCGACGAACGTCGAGAAGTACGGCGTCATCGGTATGTTGAAACCGCCGTAGCCGTACAGAATCGTCGGGTTGGTCCCGTTTAGCTCCAGGTCCTTACGCGACGAAATCATCATCGGAACGCGAGTTCCGTCTTTGCTCGCGTAAAATACTTCCTCGGTCGAGTACTGCGAGGGATCGAAGTCGATGCGCGGCTTCCGATAGACGGTGCTCTTGCCGGTGACGACGTCGTAACGATAAATCGTCGGCGGCGTGGTCCACCCGGAGTAGACGTAAAACGTCGTCCGATCGGTCGCGAACCCGTCGAAGCCGGTGGCGCTGCCCAACCCGGGGAGCGCCACGTCGCGGATCGCGCGTCCCTGATAGTCGAACACCCTTACCGCCGAATGAGCGTCGACTAAGTACGAAACGACGAACCGGTGGCCGATCGCCGACGCGCTTTGCAGGGCAAATTTGGATTCGGGAACGATCGTCCGCGGCGCCGCCGGGCGGCGCAGGTCGATCGCAACGACCCGCGCGTTGGGAGCCCCCAGCGTCGTCGTAAAATACAGAACCGGGCCGGCGTTGCCGACGAAGGTCCACTGTGCATCGTTCTTCCATAACAGTTGGCGGACCGTACGTTTGGGGTCGCGCAGATCGACGTACCCGATGCGCGTGTTGATCGAGTCGTTGCTCGAGACCGTCAGCGTGAGGTAGCGGCCGTCTTCGCTGACGGCCGCTCCGTAAATCCAGTTCTTGCGATCCGGGCGATAGTAAAAGCGCGTATCGGCCGACTGCGCCGTGCCCAGTTTGTGAAGGTACACGGACTGACCGTACAGCGCGGCCTTATAAGTCTGACCGGGCGCCGGCGCCGGATAGCGCTCGTAGAAAAAGCCGCTGCTGTCCGGGAGCCACGACGCGCCCGCAAATTTGCTCCACTGCAGGGCGTCGGGCAGGTCTTTGCTCGACGCGATATCGCGGACGCGCCACGTCTGCCAGTCGGAACCCGACGTCTGGGTCGCGTAGGCGAGAAAACGCGCGTTCCAACTGGGCGCCTCGTCGCCGATGGTCACCGATCCGTCGGCCGACAGCCCGTTGGGATCGATCAAGACGTGCGGCGTCCCGTTCAAACCCTTGGTCGTATAGAGGACCGATTGGTTCTGCAACCCACTGTTGTAAAGATAGAAGTACCGATCGCGCATGTGGAACGGCGCCGAGTAGCGCTCGTAGTTGACGATCGACTGCAAGTGCGCTTTGATTGCCGCACGTTGCGGAATTTCGTCCAGATACGAGCGCGTCAGACGAGCCTGCGCTTCGACCCACGCGCGCGTGGCCGGCGCATCGATGCTTTCGAGCGGGCGGTACGGGTCGGGAACGGCGGTCCCGTAATACGTGTCGACGGTTCCATCGACCGGCGGCGCGGGATAGGCGGGCGCGGACGCGGCCGCGCTTGCGAGGGGCGACGACAGGAATGCGGCGAGCAACAGGCCCGCGATCGACGAACGCGACACGACGACCTCCAACGTAACAGGACGACGAGTTGGCGACGGA
>DATCGB010000393.1:0-4015 GCA_036509155.1 Candidatus Tumulicola sp.
ACGGCTTTCCGGCTCGGTCGAGAATCGCACGAACCATCTGGACGGTCGTCGTTTTGCCGTTCGTTCCGGTAATGCCGACGACGTCGAGCGCCCTCGACGGATCGTCGTAAAAAGCCGCCGCAAGCTGCGAGAGCGCGCGCCGCGAATCCGGCACCGCGACGACCGTGACGCTTTGCGGCGCCGGCGTTTCGACGACCACGGCGACCGCGCCGTTGGCGATTGCTTGCGAAACGAACGCGTGACCGTCGTGCCGCGCGCCGCGAACCGCCACGAAGAGCGCGCCCGGACGCACGGCGCGTGAGTCGATTTCGATACCGGTCACCGCGACGGCGCGCTCGCCGATGATTTCGGCGTTCGCGGGCAGTCGTGAAATCAAGCGCGTAAGTTCGACCGCCGGACGGTCAGCCATGCGGAGGAGCCGTGGGCAAGACCCCGGCGTGCAGCATCGCCGCGCGCGAGATCTCCGCAAAAGCCGGCGCGGCGACCACGCTGCCGTAGTACGACCCGATCGGACGCTCGACTTTTACGTACACGACGTACTGCGGATGTTCGTAGGGGACCATTCCGATGAATGACGCGGCATAATATCCCCCCCGATATTGGCCGTCCACGACCATCTCGGCGGTTCCCGTTTTCCCAGCGGTGGAGTAACCGGGGATTTGCGCGGTCGGGTCGCCGGTGCCGTGCAGCACGACCATGCGCAGGAAGCCGCGCAGCTCCTTGGCGGTTTGCTTGGAGAAGATGCGCCGCGTCACGCGCGGCGGGTTGCGGCGAACGAGGTTGCCTTGCTGATCGTACACGGCCCGCACGATCTGCGGCTGCATCAACAGGCCGCCGTTGGCGATCGCGCAGTAGTACCGCGCCATCGCCAAGGGCGTTACCGAGACGCCTTGACCGAACGACATCGTCGCCAGCGACGGGGCGCTCCAGTCTTTGGGCGACGGCACGATTCCCGGGTTTTCGCCCGGCAGCCCGATGCCGCTGGACGACCCGAAACCGGCCTTTCGCTCCATGGCGTAAAACGTTTTGGCGCCGACGTACATGCCGACTTCGGCGGCTCCGACGTTGTGCGAGTATTGGATGATTTGGCCTAGCGTCTCGCTGCTTCCGGTGCCGCTCATAAAGCCATCTTCCGCATTGTGAATGGTTCGCCCGCCTACGACCAACGAGTCGTGCGCGGGGAAACGCGTCGTCAACGTCACCTTGTGCGAGTCGAGTGCGGCGGCCGCCGTCACGAGCTTGAACGTCGAACCGGGCTCGTAGGCATCCATGACCGCCCGGTCGCGCCGCCGATCGTCGCCGAACTTCCAAAAATGATTCGGATCGAACGTCGGCTCGTTGGCCATCGCGAGCACTTCGCCGGTCCATGGGTTCATGACGATGGCGGTGCCGTCGAGCGCGTGAAACGCCGACACCTGTTGCGCAAGCGAGCGCTGGGCAATAAATTGCAGGTAGGAATCGAGCGTCAGCTGCAGCGTGTAGCCGGGCTGAGCGGCTTTCACGACGCGTTCGTGCCCGAAAGGAATCGGACGACCGAACTCGTCGGCCTCGAGCACGACGCTTCCCGAGATCCCACGCAGCAGCCGATCCTGCGAGTATTCGATGCCGTCGAGGCCGTTCTCGTCGGTGCCGACGAAACCGAGCACCGTCGCCGCCAGGTTTCCGGCCGTGTCGACGCGCCGGCCCGTTTCCTCTTCTTTCAGCGCGATGCCGTTGAGGTTCAACGCGCGTACGCGATCGCTGACGTCGTGCGGCACCTTGCGCGCGATCCACGCGAACCACGACGTTTTGTCGTGGAGCGCTGCGACCGTCGGCGGGTCGAGCTTTCCGAGAATTTTGCTCAGCTTTGCGACGGTCGCGTCGGGATCGGACAAATCCCGCGGTACGGCGTACACGCTTTCGGAAGGCAGCGAGCGGACGAGAACGTTTCCGTTGCGGTCGAGGATGCTGCCGCGCCGCGCGAATACTTCGACCGTGTCCGAGCGCTGGGCGAGTGCCTGACGCCCGTACGCCGCCCCGTGAACGATCTGAACGTCGTACAGCCGCCACACGAGAAATGCTGCGACCGCCGCGAGCGCGTAAAAGAGTCCTCGCGCGCGCATCGGAGAGACGCGCGCGAAGGTTCGCTGATGCATGCCGACTTTACCCGTTCGGACGCGCCACTAACGTTGCCGAACCACGGCCGGCACGAAAAATCCGGCGAGCGATGAGAGCACGGCGACGCGCGGACGGGCCGAGGCGACCTCCGGCCGAACCAGGCGCACGACGGCGAACCGCTCCGGATCCTTCATGCCCAAACGCGCGGCCAAAACCGAGAGGCGTTCGTCCGATCGAAGCGCAGCGATCCGGTCGTCGAGCCGCAGCGTTTCTTCCAGCATCGCTTCCCGTTGGTGATGCGCTTTGGCGACCGCGTACGACAAGCCCGTCATCGTCGACGTCAGCACTACGTATCCCATAAACAGCGTCAAGAGGGCGCCGATCGCGATCGAAACTCGCACGATGTCCGAATACCGGGCGCGCGACTTGCGCACGATGCGGCGTTGCGTGGCGGCCCGCGCGACGCGCGGGTTTCGTACGCGGACCGGTCGATCGAGGTAGCGCGGTTGAATCACTCAGCTAGCCTTCCGTCGGGCGGCGGCACGCAGTTTGGCACTCCGGGCGCGCGGGTTTTCTGACATCTCGCGCTCGCTCGGAGCGAGCGGTTTTTTCGTGAGGATCTCGAGCCGTTCGTCGCTCCGAAACGCCTGTTTTACGATCCGGTCTTCGAGCGAATGAAAACTGATGACCACCACGCGCCCGGCACCGCGCAGCCGGCCGACGGCCGCATTCAAACCATCGCGCAGCGCGTCCAGCTCGTCGTTGACGGCGATGCGCAGCGCTTGAAAGACGCGGGTAGCCGGATGGATGCGTTCGCGCCTTCCCGGCCGGTGGAGAATTCCGGAGACCAGCGCGGCGAACTCGGTGGTCGTAGTCGGAAGCGCGCCGGCCGCGCGGCGCGCGACGATCGCGGCGGCGATGCGCCGCGCCGACCGCTCCTCGCCGAACGAAAAGAATATGTCGGCCAGTTCGCGTTCGCTGGCGGTCGCGAGGATATCGTAGGCGCTGCGGCCCGTGCCGGGATTCATGCGCATGTCGAGGGCCGCTCGTTTTCCGAGCGAGAATCCGCGCTCGCCGTCGTCAAACTGCATCGACGAAACCCCCAAGTCGAACAATATTCCATCGACCGACTCCACCGAGCAACGGTCGAGCACGTCGGGCAGCTCCCGGAAGTTGGCTCGAACGAACGTCAGCCGCGAGTCGGCCACCGTCTGCGCACGCGGGCTCGCCGACGGGTCGGCGTCCAAAGCGATAAGCCGTCCGCCGGAGAGGCGGTCCAGGATGGCTCGCGAGTGTCCGCCCGCCCCAAAGGTGGCATCCACGTAGACTCCATCCGAGCGAATCGCCAAATAGTCCATGGCGGCGTCGAGCAGCACCGGAACGTGCGTCATGCGCGGCCCACATTAGTACAGTCCCAGGTCGGCCATGAATTCGGCGACCTCTCCCTGGGGCGCCGCATGGGCGGCATACCGTTCTTTGGCCCAGATTTCGACCCGCGTGAGCGAGCCGACCGAAACGACCTCGCGTGCGATGCCGGCGTAGGTGCGCAACGTGGCGGGGATGACCAGGCGCCCCTGGGCATCGCACGCGACCTCCTCGGTATGGGCAAAAAGGAAACGGACGAACCGTCTAAAGGCCTCGTCCTTGCGGGGTGCGGCCTCGAGCCGGCCGCAAAAGTTCGCCCAGGTAGCGCTCGGGAGAAGCGCTAGGCAGGGGTCCGGTTGGGCGATCGTAAGGACAAAGCCGGTTCCGAGCCGGTCGCGAAAGCGCGCCGGAACGATGAGCCGTCCCTTGTCGTCAAGGGCATGTTCGACCGACCCCGTGAAGCGCGGTAATTCCGCGTGCACACAGCCCTCCCTGAGGCACCACTAGACACCACTTTGCTCCACTATACGCCCCAGAGATTCCTAAGGCAAGG
>DATCGB010000394.1:0-4348 GCA_036509155.1 Candidatus Tumulicola sp.
AGGCGCGGCGATCGGCTCGACGGTGAGCTTTTGCATTTTGTCGCCTCGGCGAATGGCGTCGAGGGCGTCGAATCCTTGGGTCATGGTGCCGAAAACGGTGTACTGGCCGTCGAGAAAGCGCGCGTCGGCGAGGCAGAGATAGAACTGCGAACCGGCGCTGTCGGGATCCGACGAACGCGCCATCGCGAGCGTGCCGCGTTCGTGCGGCCGCTGGTTGAACTCGGCTTTGAGGCAATAGCCCGGCCCGCCGGTGCCGTTACCATCGGGGTCGCCGCCTTGAATGACGAATCCCGGCTCGACTCGATGGAAGGCGAGCCCGTCGTAAAAGCCGCTCTTGGCGAGCTTCAGAAAAGCGGCTGCGTGCAGCGGCGCCTCATCCGGGAACAGCGTCACGACGATGTCGCCCTTGTCGGTCGCGATGCGAACTTGCGACGCGCGAGCTTCTTCTTTATAAACGTCGAGTTCGTCGGACTGCGGCGGAGTTTGGGTCATGGATATGGGTTCCTCGTGCTCTGGAAGGGCGTGGGTCAAGGGTGCCTTGCGCAAATGGCAGCCGAAAGCCTCGTCGTCTTTTAGCAGCGAGATCTTGGCCACGCGCGTCAGACGCTTGAACCGGGCTTCGTGCGAGCGAGCCGCGTCGAACGATCCCGGATGCCACCATGCAAGCAGGCGAACTGGTAACCGACCACGCGTATACTTGGCGCCGATGCCGCGACGATGCTGGGCAACGCGGCGTGCCAAATTGGTCGTCGCGCCGGCGTACAGCGAGCCGTCCGCGCAGCGCAAAATGTAGACGGCGGGCTCCAGCGACGGTTTAGTCTGCTGCACTTGCGGTAGAATCTCGAACGACTCCATGAAGACGACATCTTCCGACAAACGGGACCGCGACGACCTTCGATCCTTCAATTTGCAACTGCGGCTGCCCCCCCTGCCGCGTTCCGCCCGAACCGGGCGCGACGCGCTCGCGGCGTTGGCAAGCTTGCACGATATTTCGTCGGCCGACCTCGAAAGTCTGACGTTTGCCCTGGGGGAAGCGCTCGCTAACGCGATCGAACACGCACACAGCGACGCGGAGATCGAAGTTTCCGTGACGATCGACGCCCGCTCGATCGTCGCGACGGTCAAGGACCGCGGGCGCGGCTTTCACGATCCGCCCGGCGCGACGCTACCATTCCCGGAATTCCAGGCCGAAGGGGGACGCGGTTTCCCGATCATGCAGCGCTGCACGGACTTCTTCGACGTACGCTCGTACCCCGGCGATGGAACGGTCGTAACGCTGGGCCGCCATCGGCGCGATCGCTCGAGGTTTGCCTAACGGGGGGCTTTGCCCGACGACCGTAAAAGGTCGTCGGATGAAACTCCGCAGCATCCTTCGGCTGGCCGGCTGCGCGGCCGTCGTCGCCGCTCTCGCGACGCCCCCCGCCGGCGCGGCGCAGGACTACTCGCTGCCCGCGGTCCGGCCCGATTCGAGCATCGTTCAACTCGTCAGCGCGGTGAGCGCGGACCGGCTAAAGCAGACCGACGATACGCTGGTCGGGTTCGGCACGCGCAACGATTTTTCCGAAACGACGTCCTCGCCGACCCACGGCGTCTTTGGCGCCCGCGATTGGATAGCGGCGCAATTTGGCGCCATCGCCGCGACCGCCGACGGCCGAATGAGCGTCGCGTTCGACACGTACGTTCAGCCGAAAACGGCCCGCACGCCGCGCTCGGTCACCGAATCGAGCGTTATCGCCACGCTGCGCGGGGACGAACCCGGGCGCACCTACGTGATGTCCAGCCATTTCGACGACTGCCACGGACACTGTACCGACGGGAGCGGAGTCGCTCCCGGTGCGGACGACAACGGCTCCGGCGTCTCGGCCGTCCTCGAGGCCGCGCGCGTCATGGCGCCCGCGCATTTTCACGGCACGATCGTCTTCGCATGTTTCGACGGTGAAGAACTTGGTCTGTGGGGTTCGAACCACTACGCCAAGCAGCTTGCGGCGCGGCACGCACCGGTCCTGGCCGTACTCAATAACGACATCGTCGGCGACTCGGTGGGAGGCGACGGGGCGAGCGAACCGGACGTGGTTCGCGTCTTCAGCCAGGCATTGCCGGCCGGCGCCTCGATCGATCGCACGAACCTCGTCGGATCCGAAAACGATTCGCCCTCCCGCGAGTTGTCGCGTTTCGCCGCGAGCGTCGTTCCGGCGTACGTCGCGAGCTTTACCGTCCGGCAGATTTTTCGGGCCGACCGGTTTCTGCGCGGCGGCGACCAAGAGTCGTTTCAAGATGCCGGCTACGCTGCGGCAATTCGCTTCGTCGAGTCGCACGAAAACTTCGCGCACCAGCACCAGGACGTGCGGGTCGAAAATGGCGTGCAATACGGAGACTTACCGCAGTACATCGACCCGGCATATCTGGCGCGGGTAACGCAAGCCAACGTGGCCACGCTTGCGACGTTGGCGCTCGGCGCTCCGGCGCCGGCCGGCGTCGAACTGGTAGCCGCCCACTTGGGCTATGACTCGACGCTCCGTTGGAAACCGGTAGCCGGCGCGGCCTCGTACGAAGTCGTTTGGCGCGCCACCGATGCCGCGCAGTGGCAGTACGCCCGGGACGTCGGGAACGTTACCGAGACGACCGTTGCCGTCGGCAAAGACGACGCGATCCTCGGCGTTCGCAGCGTTACCGCCAACGGCTTGCGCAGTCCGGCCACGTATCCGGTTGCCGTCCGCAAGTAGCGGCTCGCCGGAGCGAAAGGGAAATCTCGATGGCACAGCCGCGGATTGCGGTCACGGGAGCCGCCGGAACCGTCGGCACCCGCCTTTGCGAAGATCTGGCGACCGACTACGAGGTCGTTCGGATCGACTTGCGGGATGCCGACGTCGTCGCCGACGTGCGCGACCCGAAGGCCATGCACGCGGCGCTCGCGGGTTGCGACACGGTGATTCATCTGGCCGGCACCGTGGCAGTCGACGCCGCGTGGGATGACGTCTACGGCAGCAACATCGGCGGCACGTACAACGTCTACGAGGCCGCCCGCGCGAACGGGCTGCGCCGAATCGTTTTCGCCAGTTCGAACCATGCCGTCGGGATGAACGAAGTCGAAAACGCGCCGAAGATCTACGAGCCCGGATTCGGCCGCACGATCGGCACCGGCGATCCGTACCGGCCCGACGGACTCTACGGCGTCTGGAAGGCATTCGGTGAAGTGCTCGGACGCTATTACAGCGACGCGTTCGGAATGCAGGTAGCCTGCGTTCGGATCGGATCGATCACCGGCGCCGACGATCCGCGTCACGAAAGCGTGCGCGCCTCGTCGGGCTGGCTGAATCTCACCGACGAACAAAAGTTCGCCCGCTACGCAGCGACTTGGATGTCGCAGCGCGACTTCGCGCGGCTGGTGCGATGCATTCTCGTGCGCGACGTGCGGTTCGCAATCGTTTACGGCGTGGGCGATAACGCCACGCGCTTTTGGGATCTCGAAGCGGGGCGTGCGATTTACGGATTTTGGCCGCTCGACGGCGTCCGGCCGGCGTAGATGAGCGGGACCTGCGGAGCGGCCGTTCGTGGCAGCAGCCCAACGAGACGCGGATCGTTGTAGAATTCGATTTGCCGTTTGTAGGCGCGAAATCCGGACCGTAGATAGAACGGCAGCGCGTCGGGATGATCGAGCGAACAGGTGTGTAGCCAGAGCCGGCGGATCGGATGCGACCACGCCAGTTCGAGCGCGCGGTTCATCAGCCGGCGCCCGTTGCCGCAGCCGGTCGCGGAGTCCGCGAGACCGAAGAAGGCGATCTCGCACTCGCCTTCGGTCCGAAAATCGAGCTCCACAAAACCGATCTCCTCGCCGTCACGTGCCAGCACGTATATCTCGACCCGCGGATCGGCAACGATCTGGTCCAGTGCTTCATCGCCGAGCTCGAGCCGCGAAAACCATAGGTAGGGTTCGCCGATCCGCCGGAAGAGGCGGCGGTACCGCTCGGCATCCGGTGCGTTTATTTGCATCAGCGAGCCGCCCGTGCCGGGAGGCTCGGGGCGCGGAGGACACCGCTCGAGCATCTCTAGACAGGTCGCGACGTTTGCGAGCTTACCGGCCGGCAAATCTGTATAGCCATCGGAAAGGTCCATCCGGGCGCTCACTTTTGCCGGGCGCCCTCGTTCGCCTCCGGCGCCCGCGAATTCAGGTTTTTTTCACCCCGGGAGCGTACTCTGCGGTTACCATGACGTAGGAGACGGCACCATACATGAGCGACTCGATCGGTTCCCAGACCCGCAGGACGTTCATCGCAAGCGCCCTCGTTTTGCCGGCAGTGGCCGGCCTGCTCCCGGCGATTGCCTCGGCGGACGCTTCAAAGAGTTCGCA
>DATCGB010000395.1:0-3335 GCA_036509155.1 Candidatus Tumulicola sp.
GCACGTAGGTGCGAGCGCAGACGGCCTGGGCCGCGAGCGCCGCCATCGGCCACGACGGCGACATCTCGTGCGGAACCACGCTGTAGAGATACTGCTCGAGGTCGACGAGGTTGATCACGCTGCCGTCGGCGCTGCGGACGAAGCTGCCGCGGTAGCTGCGCCCGTCGAAGGTAAACCCGGCCCCGCCGGGCAGCGGGCTCGGCGAGCCGGACCCCAAGAGCACGCGAAGCGAGGGCGATCGCGACATGACGGCTGGGTCCGCGTCGTCTTGGGCGCGGGCGACAGCCGGCGCGAGGACCGCGGCGGCACCGAGGGCGAGAAAGGCGCCGCGCCGGATCATAAGAGCGGCTCCTGGACCGGGCCGCCGCCCCGCAGCCCGAGATGGCGGTACGCCTCCGGCGTGGCCTTGCGGCCCCCGGCGGTGCGGATCACGAAACCCGCTTTGAGCAGATAGGGCTCGACCACGTCTTCGAGCGTCTCGGCATCTTCGGTGAGGGTGGCCGCGATGGCGGCGATGCCGACCGGGCCCCCGCGGTACTGCTCGACGATGGTTCGCAAAAACGCCCGGTCGAGCCGGTCCAAGCCCAATTCGTCCACGCCTTCCCGCCGTAGCGACTCGTCGGCGACCTGCGCCGTGATGCGCCCGTTCGCGCGCACCTCCGCGTAGTCGCGCACGCGCCGCAGCAGTCGATTGGCGATGCGCGGCGTGCCGCGGCTGCGCGCCGCGATCGTATGCGCACCGGCCGTGTCGATCGGAACCCCGAGCACGCCGGCCGAGCGCACGACGATCTTTTCCAAATCCTCGACCGAATAGTAATCCAAATGGTGCACGATGCCGAATCGCTCGCGCAACGGCGCCGTGAGCATGCCGGCGCGCGTGGTCGCGCCGATCAGCGTGAAACGCTTGAGGGGCAGCTTGAGCGTCTTTGCAAACGCGCCGCGATCCACGATGAAGTCGATTTGGAAATCTTCCATCGCGGGGTAGAGAAACTCTTCGACGACGCGGCCGAGGCGATGAATCTCGTCGACGAAAAACACGTCGCCGTCTTCGAGCGCGGTCAGAATACCGACCAGATCCTTCGGCTTCTCCAGCGTCGGCCCGCTGGTCGGCCGAAAGTTGGCGCCGGCTTCGCGCGCGATCAAGCCGGCCAGCGTCGTTTTTCCTAAGCCGGGCGGACCGTAGAACAGAATGTGATCGAGCGTCTCGCCGCGCTTCTTCGCGGCATCGATCGCGATGCGCAGATTGTCGACAACCGTCTCTTGGCCGACGTACTCTTCGAAGGTGTGCGGCCGCAGGCCGGCAACGTAGACTTCGTCTTCGAGCGTGCCCTGCGGATCGACGATGCGCCCGTCGCTCGCAGCGGCGTCGAGCGACGCCTCGGGCCCGAGCAGCCGCTTGCGCGCGCTTTCATCCATTGCCGGTTGCCTTCGAGGCCTTACGGCGGTATATCTGCGCCAGCAGTCGCTCCGAATCGTGGATGGACGGTTCCGCGTCGAGCGTATCGCGCACCATCGCCTCGGCCTCGGCGCGCTTATATTCGAGCTGCAGAAGCACCGCTAGCGCTTCGCTCGCGAAATCCGGCATCGCGGCGACGACCGGGACCGGCGCGTCCTGAATCAGCAAGAATTTCGCAACCTTCCCTTGGAGTTTCGCAACGATGTCGCGCGCTTTCTGCTGTCCGATGCCGGGAAGCGACTTTAAGAAGGTTTGGTCCGCGCGTTCGATCGCGCCTGCGATGGACGACATCGGCTGCGAAAAGGCGCGTGCCGCGGAGCGCGGACCGATCGACGCGACGCTGAGCAGCGCTTCGAAAAAATCGCGCTCGATGGCGTTGCTGAAACCATAGTAGGCGAAGCGCCCGGTATTGCCGTCCTGATTCATCACGGCGTAGATTTCGAGCGTCACGCGCTCGCCCGGCAGCGAGGGTATTTTCTGCGCGATGCAAGGCGGCAGAACGATCTCGTAGCCGAGTCCGCCCGCTTCGATGACCGCCGTGTCGTGCCCGCGCTCGATCAGCGTCCCGGAGATGCGCGAAAACATCAGGCCGTCCGGCGCTGGTGATCGAGGACGTTGAGAAATGCTAGTGCGAGCGCGAGCGCGTCGGAGACGTCGTTGGGTTTCGGCGCGGCGCGCAGACCGAGCAGCCGCACGACCATCGAGTTGACTTGCTCCTTGCGTGCGCCGCCGGATCCGGTGAGAGCGCGCTTGACGTGCGCGTGGCCGAGCGTGTGCACGGCGATTCCCGCCTGCGCGCCCGCCAAACACAGCACGCCGCGCGCGTGCGCCATCAGCAATGCCGTCGACGGATTCTTATACGTCGTGTAGAGCTCTTCGATGACGAGCAGATCGGGCGACGTTTGCGCGATGACCTCAGCGATGCCGGCGTGCAGTTCGCGTAACCGCTGCTCCAGCGTCCCGGTAACGCGCGGCGCGACGATGCCGGCTTCGACCAAGCGCACGCGTTTGGGCGTCGCCTCGATCACGCCGTAGCCGGTCGTGCGCAGCGCGGGGTCGATGCCGAGAACTCTCAATGCCCGGTTCCGTTGACGGTGAGCGTCACCGAACTCCCCGGCGCTAGGTCGGTCCCCGCCTCGGGCACGGTACCGACGACCTTTCCGCCCGCGCCGACGGCGGTGGTGTACTCGATCTTCGAAACGTTGTAACCGTAGGCTGCGAGCTTGCGCGTCGCGGCGTCTGCGCTCATGCCCACGGTATCGGGGACTTCACCCGAAACCGATACGGTCACGGTGACGGTCGCGCCCGGCGCGGCCGCCGTGTTTGCCGAAGGATCTTGCAAGACGACGGTACCGTTGTTCGTACTCTGCTGCGCGTAGACGACGTGCGGCACGAACCCGGCCGAGGTGAGCGCGGCTGCAGCGCTCGCATAATCTTCTCCCGCCACGGCCGGTACCGTCGCGGTCGCCGCACCGTTCGAAACGGGTGTGATTGCGCCGCCGCCACCGTTCACGATGACGTGCACGATCACGTTCGCATCGATCTTCGAACCCGGCGTTGCATCCTGCGAGGCGATCGTGTTGGCCGGCATGCCGGAGATCGTTTGCGACGTATCGAGCTTGATCCCGGCCTTGTCGGCGGCTGCTTGCGCCGCGGCGGTCGTCATGCCGACGAAGTTCGGCACGAACGTCGGGGCGGGTCCGTCGGAGACGGTCAGCGTGATCTTGGTGCCCTCGCGAACCGAAGAGCCGGGCTTCGGCTGCTGGTCGATGACGTCGTCTTTGGGCCGGTCGTCGAACCTGCGCTTGAGGTCGACGAGGAATTTCGCATTCGGCCACTCCTGCAGCGTTCGCTCGGCCGAAACGAAGTTGTAGCCGAG
>DATCGB010000396.1:0-11585 GCA_036509155.1 Candidatus Tumulicola sp.
TGAGGGTCGCTTCCATGCGCTCCATGTCGGTCGCCATGTACGGCGAGATGTAGCCCTTGTCGAACTGCATGCCGTCTTTGGTTTCGACTTCCGTCTTGAGCGTGCGCGATTCCTCAACGGTGATCACGCCGTCCTTGCCGACCTTCTCCATCGCCAGTGCCACGAGATCGCCGATCTCTTTGTCGTTGGCCGAGATCGACGCGACTTGCGCGATCTTCTCTTTGGTATCGACGACCTGCTTGAACGATTCCATCTCGCCGACCGCGATTTCGACGGCCTTTTCGATGCCGCGTTTGATCAGCAGCGGATTGCTGCCGGCGGTGACGTTGCGCAGACCTTCGCGGATGATCGCTTGCGCGAGCACCGTCGCGGTGGTCGTGCCGTCGCCGGCGATGTCGTTGGTCTTGGAAGCAACTTCTTTGACGAGCTGGGCGCCCATGTTCTCGAACACGTCGGCCAGTTCGATTTCTTTGGCGATCGTCACGCCGTCGTTGGTGATCGTCGGCGAGCCGAACTTCTTGTCGAGAACGACGTTGCGCCCCTTGGGTCCGAGCGTCACCTTGACGGCGTCGGCCAGCAGGTTGGCGCCGCGTTCGAGCGCGCGGCGGGCGTTCTCATCGAATATGATTTGCTTAGCAGCCATAATATAGTTTCAAAACTCCTTAAACGCCGGCCGGAACTTTGTCGACGACAGCGAGGATATCTTTTTCGGGAATGATGAGATACTCGGTGCCGTCAAGCTTGACTTCGCTGCCCGAGTACTTGCGATAGAGAACGCGATCGCCGACCTTGACGCTCATACCGAGCTTGGTGCCGTTTTCCAGCACGCGGCCATCGCCGGCCGCCCGGATCACGCCCTCTTGAGGCTTCTCCTTGGCGGTGTCGGGCAGAAAAATACCGCCCGTCGTTTTGTCGTCTTGCTCGACGTGCTCGATAACCACGTTATCGTGCAAAGGCTTGAGATTCACGGAAAAAACCTCCCACAGCTATCTTTTAGACCATTAGCACTCTCAGCGCGAGAGCGCTAGTCGTGCCATCTTAGCAGACTCCAGATGGGACTGCAAGGGCTTCGGGAGACGCTGCCGAGGCCTGAAAAGCTCGGCGCCTAGGGTGCGAGACGGGCGAACTCGGGGCCGCCCAGCGCGAACCCGGCCACCAGTACGATGGCCAAAATGACGAAGAACGCCCGGGTTAGGGGACGTTCCGCGGCTATGCCGATCAACAGCAGGCCCAGCCCCAAACTGACCACCGCGCCGTGCGCGAGTTCGGCCCGATCGGAGCGGTGCAGCGCGACCCACAGAAAGAACGCCGAACCCAGCCCGAGCACCAGCGCGAGAAGGCTGGAGCTTGCCCAGATGACGTACTCGTTGGGTTCGGGTAGGGAGTGGCCGGGTGTCACCCGGCTATCGTAGCTCGCGATTCCTAGAGCAGGCTTAACGAGGCCGCGCCGTGGCCCGCGCGAATGCCAGCCGCATGGTTTTACGCGCACGGCCCGCCTGGGGCCGGATTCTTTCCGAGGCGGTCATCGCCGGCGTGGCCGGGGGCATTTTGCTCGACGCCTATTTGTGGGCGACCACCCTGGTGCCGGTCCACGGCAGCATCCTGATGACTTGGCAGTGGATTGCATCGACCGTTTTAGGCAAAGTCGCGCTCTCCGACCCAGCCTACGCGGTCGCCGGGGCGCTGATTCACGCGATCGTCAGCATCGGCTGGGCCGGCGGCTATGCCTACATCGCCGCAACTCGCCCGGCCGCCACTCGCCGCTGGGTCGAAGCGGGAATCGTTTACGGGCTGGTGGTCTACACGCTGATGCAGACCATTCTTTTGGCGGACAACAACTTCACCTATCCGCCGACCCCCAACGACTTCGTCAACGCGCTGTTCGCGCACGCCGTGTTCTTCGGACTGCCGGTCGCCTACGTCGTTCGCGTTCTCCAGCCGCGGACTGCGAAGTGATCGGCGAGATCCGCGTCGACCTGGCCGCGCTTCGTCACAACGCCAAGGTGCTGCGCGAGCTGGTCGGTCCCAAGCATGCCGCCTTCGTCGTTAAGAGCAATGCATACGGGCACGGGTTGGTCGAAACCGGGCTGGCCGTCGAACCGTACGCGGCGCGGGTCTGCGTGTACGCGCTCGAAGAAGCGCTAGCGCTGCGTGACGGCGGGGTTACCGCACCGATCTTAGTGCTCGGGCCGATCCGTCCCAACGCACTCGACGACGTCGTCGCGGCGAAACTCGAGCTGGCGCTGTGGGACACCGGCGAGTTCGCTCGCAAACTCGTCGGAGCGGCGCGCAAGCGCCAGGCGCGCGCGCGGGTGCACGTTAAGATCAACACCGGGCTGAATCGTTTAGGCTTCGAACCGCACGAACTGGTCGACGCCGTCGAAGACTATCTGCGCGTTTCGGAAATCGAGATCGCGGGCGTCTTCTCGCACCTGTCGTCGGCCGAAGAAATCGACTCGCCGTCGGCCATGCATCAGCTCGAGACTTTCGAGCGCGCGCTGGCGCCCGCGCAACCGCTGTTCGAACGGCACGCGATCGCGCCGCTGCGGCACATCGCCGCGTCGGCCGCCGCCATGCTCTGGCCGCGAACGCGGCTCGACATGTCGCGCTTCGGAATCGCGCTCTACGGTTTGTGGCCGTCCAAGGAAACGCGCGAGGCGATGGGACCCAACGGACTCGAGCTGGAGCCGGCGCTTTCGTATTCGTCGGAAGTAGTCGTGACGCGCTCGATCCCGGCCGGCGCGCCCGTCGGATACGGCGCGAGCTTTCACGCCCCGCGCGACATGCGAATCGGCGTCGTCCCGGCCGGTTATGCCGACGGGATCCCACGCGCGCTTTCGAATCGCGGAGCGTTTCTCGTCGACGGAGCCGCCTGCCCGATCGTCGGCCGGGTCGCGATGAACGTGACGGAAATCGACCTTTCGCCGGCGCCTAACGCGCACGCCGGTTCCAAGGTAACGCTGATCGGACGCGACGGGGATGCCCGATTGGGCGCCGACGACTGGGCCGGATGGTGCGACACGATCAACTACGAAATCGTCGCGCGGCTGCCGGCCGAACTGCCGCGAACGTACGACGACGGAGCGGCTACGAGCTAGGCGACGGCGGCGATCGCATCTTGGAGGTCGAGCGTGCCCTTGTACAGCGCGCTGCCGACGATGCACGAATCGACCGTCAACGGCACCGAACGCTTAAGAATTTCCAAATCTTTGATATTGCGCGCGCCGCCGCTGGCGGTGATCGTCACCTCGGCGGCGTTCGCGACCGCGTTGAGCGCGTCGATGTCGTAGCCTTCGCCCATCCCGTCGCGCCGGATCTCGGTGAAGATGATACGCGAAATTCCCCACTGCGCCACGCGCCGTACCAACGCGTCGCGATCCACCGGCGTACGCTCTTGCCAGCCGTGGGTGGCGACTTGGGAACCGCGCGCATCGATGCCCGCGATGACCCGTCCGGGAAAGCGGCTGATGATGTGACGCGATAACCGCTCGTCTTCGACCAGCAGCGTGCCCAGAATGATCTCCGCAGCGCCCGCCGCAATCGCAGCCTCGGCGTGCTTGACCGCGCGCAGTCCGCCGCCGGTTTGAACCGGAACGTTCACGGCCGCGCAAATACTCTCGACCGCCGCGAGATTCTCGCCCGACCCGAACGCGCCATCGAGGTCGATCACGTGCAGCCGCGTCGCGCCGGCCTGCACGAACGTTTTCGCTCGTTCGGCCGGATCGCCGTCGAACGTCAGCGTGGTCGTAGGGTCGCCGCGCTCCATGCGCACGCACTTTCCACCGCGCAAATCGATCGCCGGGATCACCAGCATACTGTCAACTCCTCACTGCGTTGGCGTCGCGCTTGTCGATCGGGACGAACGGTCCGGCGGGCGGCCCGTCGTAGGTGGCCTGGGGGCGAATCAGGCGATTGTCGGCCAACTGCTCGAGAATGTGACCCGTCCAGCCGGCGATCCGCCCGCAGGCGAATAAACACGTGAACTCGTCGCCCGGAATTCCAAGGTCGGCGAGGACCGGAGCGGTGTAGAAATCGACGTTCGCGTAAATCGTGTTGTCGGGCTTCTTTTCTTTGAGAACCTTCCGGCTGGCTTCTTCCAGGCGGTGCGCGATCTGATACCAGCGGCTGTCGCCTTCGTGCTCCGAAAGTTTCTTCGCCATCGCTTCCAGATGGCGCGCCCGCGGGTCGCGCACTTTATATTCCCGGTGGCCCATGCCCATGATTCGCTCGTTGCGGCCGAGCGCGTCGCGGACGTACTGCTCGGCATTTTCAGGTTCCTTGACTTCGGTCAGCGCGTGATACGACGCGCTGGCGGCTCCGCCGTGCAGGTCGCCCTGCAGCGTGGCCAGTGCCGCCGTAACCGAGGCGTACACGTCGGCGCGAGTCGAGGCGGTGACGCGCGCCGCGAACGTGGAGGCGTTGTACGAGTGATCGGCGAGCAGCACGAAGTACGTGTCGAGCGCGTCGGCTTCGATCGCGTGCGGAACTTTGCCCGAACGCATGTACAAGAAGTTCGCCGCCTGCGAGAGGTCGGCGCGCGGATCGACCGGATTGAGCCCGCGGCGGATGCGATCCCAGGCGGCCACGATCGTCGGCATCTTGGCGATCAGCTCGATCGCCGTATGCACGTCCGAAAGGTGCTCGCCGTGCGCGTTGACCGGCGAGAAGAGGCCTAGGCCGCTGACGACCGTGCGCAGCACGTCCATCGGCCAGGCCGTCTTCGGTACGTTCTGCATCGACGTAATCAGCGGTTCCGGCAGCGAGCGACGCGAGCCCAGCTCGCGTCGGAGCATTTCCAGCTCGAGACGATTGGGGAGATGGCCGTAGAGCAGCAGATGAACGATCTCTTCGAACGTCGCGTTGGGCGCGAGGTCGTCGATATCGTAACCGCGGTAGGTGAGGCGGCCGACGGCGCCTTCGACGTTACTGAGCTGGGTAGACCCGACGACGACGCCCTCGAGACCGCGATCGACAACGGTAGGCAACGATTTCCTCCACAGACTTCCGCGAGTGCGCGGAGCAGGCCCCAAGTTTTTCGGCGGGCGCGGGCTCGCCTGCAATCGGCGCCCCGAGCCCCACCTTTAACCCGCTTAAAGGGATGAGGGTGCCGCCAAGCAAGCGTCGAACGGGCACGCGATGGCTGCGGAAATTATCGTTTCGGCGAGTTCCGGCGTGGGCGAGATTCGCATCCAGCGCCCCGCCAAAAAGAATGCCATTACCACCGGAATGTACGCCGCGATGGCCGACGCCCTCGAGACGTTCGGCAGCGACGACGCGGTTCGGATCGTCACGCTCCGCGGCGGCGACGATTTCACCGCGGGAAACGACTTGCAAGATTTCATCGAAGCCTCGGCGGCGGGCGACGCCGCGGCGTTCGTCGCGGTGATTCGGTTCCTCGAACGGCTGTGCGACTTCGGCAAGCCGGTGGTCGCGGCGGTCCGAGGCAACGCCGTCGGAATCGGCACGACCATGCTGCTGCACGCCGACATCGTGGTCGCCGGCGTTTCGGCGCGGTTTCGGTTACCGTTCGCGCAACTCGGCCTGGTGCCCGAAGCCGGGTCGTCGCTCTTGCTGCCGCTGACCGTCGGACGCATGCGCGCTGCGTGGCTGCTTTTGGCCGGCGAGTTCGTCGGCGCGCAAGAGGCGCTCGCAATGGGCTTGATCACCAAGGTGGTCGACGACGATCGGGTCGACGAAACCGCCGACGCAATCGCGGCAAGGCTGGCCGAACTGCCGGCGACCGCCCTGCGCGAAACCAAGCGCCTCATGCGCGAGCCGATCTACGACGACGTGCGCCGCCAAATGGGCGCCGAAGCCAGCATCTTCGCGCAGCGTCTCGCCTCCGACGAGTTCCGCACCGCCGCCGCCAAAGCACTAACGCGGAGCGCGGCTTCGTAGTTCCGTGGCGGCGGCGGCCGCATCCAGCCGCGCTCCGTCGGCGAAAAGAGCGATGCGGCGAGGCGCGGGGATGGCGGATTCTAGCGCCCGCAATGCGACGTCATAGGCGATGCTGTCGCGAAGTTCGCGACCGCTCTCTTGAAATAACCGTTCGGCGAGACCCAGGTACCTCGCGGCGGATTCGAGGTCGCCCGCCAGTGCGAGCACGGCGCCGATACCGTGAAACCCTCTGAAAGCGAAGTCGTGCAGACGCAGCTCTAAGGCGGCATCGATCGTCGCGGCGAAATCGTCGAACGCCTCTTGGAGGCGGCCGTCTTTGAGAGCGACCGTCGCCAGGCCCTGGCGCGCGTCGGACGCCCCGTACCGATCTCGCTCCCCGGTTTTTTCTTTCAATACTTCCTCAAACAGTTGCCGGGCGGTCGGCAAGTCTCCGAGCGCGACGTTGGCCCAACCCAGGGCGCTCGCGAAGTCGCCGGCGATGCGACGTTCGCCCGACGCGCCGGCCCGGGCGTACGCGTCTTCCAGCAACGATTTGGCGTTTGCGTAATCGCCGCGTTGGCGGGCGATTATCCCGAGATTTCCCGCGCACAGGATTCCGCCGTGCGGGTGATTGGCGGCGGCGAACAGCTCGCGCGACTCTTCGTAGAGCGCCTTAGCGCCGTCCAGATGGCCCTTTCGGTGTTCGACCTCGGCGATACGAAAGAGCGCCTCGCCGGTCCCCGACCCGTCGCCCGCCGCTCGATAGAGCGAAAGCGCTTCGTTGGAAAAACCGAGCGACTCGGCAAAATCGTCCTGGATCGTTGCCAGGCTCGCGGCCCGGCATAACAAGGCGGCGCGGCTAACCGAATCGACCCCGCCGGCCGAGAGCAGGTCGGAAAGTCGCCCGCGCGCTTCGGTGACGTTGCTGCGCACGCGCCAGTACGAATACAGATCCAGCGCCAGCCGCGCGGCCAACGCCGGCTCGTTGGGTACGCTCCAATCCAGCGCGGCCCGAATGTTATGCGTTTCGTCGTCGAGCTGACGGTGCCACGGCGCTGCCGCGCTTCCGGATACGCTTCTCCCGCGCGCGGCGAACTCGGCGTAGTAGGCTGCGTGGTCGCGCATCGCCGGCTCGGCCAGACCGGCCGCCGTCAGCTCGCCCCAACCGTACTCCCGCATGATATCCAAGGGACGAAACCGCGGGCCGACGGCGTTCAGATCGACTTGCACGAACGACTTCTCGATCAGCGAACCCAGGACGTCGACGATCGGCAGCGTCGTAGCGGGAGAAACACGCTCGCACGCGTCGAGCGTAAAACCGCCGGCAAACACCGAGAGTTTGTTGAAAACGTTCTTTTCCTCGATGCCGAGCAGACGATAGCTCCAGTCGATGGTCGCGCGCAGGGTGCGGTGCCGCTCCTGCGTGCCGTCGCGTGAGGCCAACAGCGGCAGCCGCGCGCTCAAACGTTCGTTCAGCTGACGCACGGACAATGTCGAAACGCGCGCCGCGGCGAGTTCGATGGCCAACGGTATGCCCTCGAGCTTTCGGCAGAGGCCGGCGACTTCGGCGGCATCGTCGTCGAGAACGGTGAAGTTCGGCGCGATCGTACGGGCGCGCTCTAGAAACAAGCGCGTGCCGTCGTGAAGCGTGAGATCCGCGACACTCGTCTGCAGCGGCGCCGCGGGCATTGCCGACAAGCGATAGACCAGCTCGCCGGTCAGGTGCAGCGGTTCCCGGCTGGTGACGAGCACCGTCACTTCGGCGCAGCGCGAGAGAATCAATTTCACCAGCGCCGCCACGTCGTCGAGCAGGTGCTCAGAATTGTCGATGACGAGCAGCAGTTGCCGGCCGCTCAAATGATGCAGCAGCGTCTCGACGATCGGCTCGGAATGAACCTCGCGGAGATTAAGTTCGGCGGCAATCGTTTGGGCGATGAGCGCCGGATCGCTAATCGAGGCCAGCTCGACGAACCATCCACCGTCTCGAAAACGTTCGATCGTGCTCGCGGCCAGCTGCAGCGCCAAGCGCGTCTTGCCCATCCCGCCCAAGCCGGCGATGGTGACGAGTCGATGTTCGCGCAAAAACGCGCGAAGTTCGTCGAGTTCGCGCTCGCGCCCGACGAAGCTCGAAATTTGCGACGGAAGATTGTTGGGCCGGGCGTCCAGCGACGCGAGGGCCGGAAAGTCGGCCCGCAAACCGCGCGCGACGACCTGGTACGTCGTTTCGGGCTGACTAAGGTCGCGCAGCCGATGGGCCCCGAGATCGCGCAGTTCGACGCCGTCGGGCAGAACGGTGCGCAGCAATGCCGCCGCGGCGGTCGACACGAGAATTTGTTCGCCGTTTCCAATCGACATCAACCGGGCAACGCGATTCACGGTCGGGCCGAAGTAGTCGCCGTCGCGCTCGACCGCCTTGCCGGCATGAATGCCGATGCGAACGTGCAGGCTGCCGACCTCGGCCGGCCAGGGGTGTTCCCGCAACGCCCGCTGCGTGTCGATGGCCGCGTTCAAGGCGTCCTGCGCGTGATGGAACGCACAGCAAAACTGATCGCCGAAGGTTTTGAAAACGACGCCGCCGCGATCGGTCGTAACGCGCCGGACGATGGCGTCGTGGTCGGCCAGCGCGTCGCGCATGGCGTCGGGGCAGCGTTCCCACAAGTTCGTGCTGCCTTCGACGTCGGTGAACAAAAAGGTCACCGTGCCGGTCGGAAGCGTCGCGCTCACCTCCGCCCCATCATCGTTGCCGTTAGGCCACGGCGTCGCGAAGCTCGCCACGGGCCAGCGCGTAGCCGACCAGACGCTCGATCAACGCTTCGAACGTCATCCCAACGGGCGCGCACGCGTCCTGCAGCAAGCTCGTCGGCGTCAGGCCCGGCAGTGAGTTGATCTCCAGGACGTACGGACGCTGTTCGGTATTCACGATGAAGTCGGTTCGCGAATAGTCGCGCAGACCTAACAATCGGTGCGCGGAGAGCGCCAGCATCTGCAAGCGGGCGGCTAGATCGTCGTCGATGCGGGCGGGCGCGACGTGCGTGCTGCCGCCGGGCGCGTACTTTGCGTCGAAACTGTAGAATTCGTCGCGATTGGCGACGATTTCGACGATCGGCAGCGCCTCTTCCCCCAGCACGGCAGCCGTGAACTCGCGCCCGTCGATGTATTCTTCTGCGAGTATCTGCGAATACGCCTTGGAGGCGGCGAGCATCGCGGCGGTCCACTGCTCGTGCGTGCGAACGATCGCGACGCCGGCCGACGATCCCTCGAAGCGCGGCTTCACGACGAGCGGGAGATCGAGCGATCCGGGCAATAGCGGCAACGTTCCGCCGCTTAAGTCGAACAGGTCCCAGGCCGCGGTCGGCAGGCCTTCGCCGGCCAGAAGCTTCTTCGTAAGGTGCTTGTCCATCGCCAGCGACGACGCTTCCACCCCGCTGCCGGTGTACGGAATCGAAAGATACTCCAGCAGCGCCTGGACGTGTCCGTCTTCACCGCCCGGTCCGTGGAGCGCGTTAAATACGACGTCGGGTTTGAGTTCGCGAACGTTCTCGACGAAACGTTCGTCGTAGTCCAGCGACCGGGCGTCGTAACCGAGCGACTGCAGCGCAACCATAACGCCCGATCCGCTTTGGATCGAGACGTCGCGTTCGGCACTGGTGCCGCCCATCACGACGGCGACTTTGGCTGTACGTTTCATTCGTCCACGAACACTCCGACCAAGTGCACCTCGAGTTGCAGCTCGACGCCAAAACGTTGCGCGACTGCGGACCGCACGCGAGCGAGGAGCGTCGCAACGTCCTTGGCATTCGCTCCCCCGACGTTGTTGATGAAGTTGGCGTGCAGCGGCGAAACTTCCGCCCCGCCTTCGCGCCATCCCTTGGCTCCGACGGCCTCGATCAGACGGGCGGCCTTGTCGCCTTCGGGATTGCGGAAGCACGAGCCCGCATTGGGCAGGGCGATCGGCTGAGTGGTCTTGCGGTGCACCAGCCGGGCGTGCATCTCCTCGCGCACGTCGTGCGGATCGCCTTTGGCGAATGCTAGCGTGACGCGCGAAACGATCGCGTCGCGAGCCAGCGTCGAATGACGGTAGAAGTAGGCAACGGCGACCGAATGCGGCGCCGGCCGGGACGGCGACTGCACCCAGACCTCGCGAACGAACTCCCCCATCTCGCGATCGGTGCCGGCGTTCATCCGCAGCGATCCGCCGACGGTTCCCGGGATGCCCGACAGCGACCCGATGCCGGTCGCGCCGGCCGACGCAGCCTTGGCCGTTACCGCCGCCATGCCCGCCGACGCCCCCGCCTCGACGATCACCGCGCTCGCCTCGGTCCGAACCGCCACCTCGGCGAAGCGGCCGCCCAGCCGAATCACCACGCCGCGCATGCCGCCGTCGCCGACCAAGACGTTGCTGCCGCTTCCGATCACGAACCACGCAACCCGGCGCTTAAAACAGAAACGCATCAGCGCCTCGAGTTCGCTCTCGCTTTCGACGCCGATGAAAGCGTCGGCCGGCCCGCCGATTTTCCACGACGTATAGCCGGCCAGCGGCTCGTCGAAGCGTATGCGCTCGCCGAAGATCGCGGTCAGCGCGTCGCAGTCGCCGGCGTCGAGCAACGAACGAAGCGCTTGAGCCGTGGTCAAGCTCACGCGCGAACCGTCGCGGAGCCGGTTACGCGCTCGGCCAACCGGGCCGCCACGCCGGTAATGTTCCCGGCACCCAAAAACAGCACCATGGTACCCGCCGCCGACTCATCGAAAATCCGATCCGCTAAGTCGTCGACGGCCGCGACGTAGCTCACCGCCGCACCCGAGGCGGCCAGGGGTTCGCCGATGGCGCGCTCGCTCACGCCGGGAATCGCCGGTTCGGAAGCGGCGTAAATCGGCGTCAGATACACGCGATCGGCGCCTCGCAGCGAGTCGGCGAAATCGCGCGCCAAAAAGGCGGTGCGCGAATAGCGGTGGGGTTGAAAGGCCACCACCAGCGGACCGCGATGATGTGCGCGCGCGGCCGCGATGGTCGCGCGCACGGCCGTCGGATGGTGCGCGTAGTCGTCCACTACGACCATTCGTTCGCAGCTGGTCAAAATATCGAAGCGCCGGCGCACGCCGCGGAATCCCCGCAGCGCGGCGGCAATCCGAGGAAACGGAATCTCGAGTTCGCGCGCCACCGCGATGGCGGCCAGCGCGTTTTGGACGTTCATCGCGCCGGGCACGGCCAACTCGACGGTGCCCAGACACGCGTCGCCGGCGATCGCATCGAAGCGCGCACCCAACCCATCCAATCGCAGGTTCGCGGCCCGCACGTCGCCGCCGGCGATGCCGAACGCGATCGTTCGCGCGCGCAGGTCGTGCGAAAGCAGCGACGCCGAATGCGGATTATCGATGCCGACGATCGCCGTCCCGCCTTCGGGCAGCTTCCCGAGAAATTCGGCGAACGCGCGCACCAGCTGGGGGAGCTCGTCGTCGCTGGTCAGGTGATCGTTTTCGATATTCGTGACGACGGCCATCGCGGGCTCCAGCAGTGCGAACGATCCGTCGGATTCGTCGGCTTCGGTAACGAACCACGGCGAGCGGCCGCTGTGGGCGTTGGTTTCGAGCCGGCCGTCGATTCCGCCGAGCACCAAGCTCGCATCGACGCCGCCGCCCCGCAATACTGCGTGCGTCATGGCCGTCGTCGTCGTCTTGCCGTGCGTTCCGCACACGGCGATGCCGCGCCG
>DATCGB010000397.1:0-3474 GCA_036509155.1 Candidatus Tumulicola sp.
GACCGGCGTTTCGCGGCATTCGAAAACGGTGGCGATCGCGAAGTCTTCATCGCGAGCGCCGACTGGATGGGCCGCAACCTGGACGGCCGCGTCGAAATCGTGACGCCCGTGCTCGACCCGATCATTGCCGAGACGATCAACGGCCAGATTCTCACGGTGCTTTTCGCCGACAACGTGAAGAGCCGCGAACTGCTCGAAAACGGCAGCTATCGCCGGCGCGCCCCCGGCCCGGGTGAAATGCCGATCGACTCTCAGCGCGTGTTCCTCACCTAAGCCCAAGCAATGGGGTAACGCGCCGCGGCGTCGACGGTTGGTTGTCCGTGGCTACGTGGTATAATGGTTCGGATTACACGGTTGGTGACACTGGATTCTGGAGGATCATGAAGAGCCTGAATGTTTCGCTCCCCGAGCCCTTGGATGAGTTCGTACAACAGAAAGTCGCAAGCGGCGGGTACTCGTCCGCGAGCGAGGTTGTGCGTGAGGGGCTCGTACTGCTGCAGCAGCATGACGAGGAACGGCTCCGCACACTGCGGGCGACGATCCGCAAGGGCATGGAGTCTGACGAAGGGCGGCTCGTCGATGAGGTTTCTACTGAAGACATCGTTCGCCGCGGCACCGAGCGCCTTCGTCGGGCGCAAGTTTGAAGGTACGCCTGCTCTCGCAGGCTGAGGCCGACCTCGATAACATCTGGTACTACATTGCGCTCGACGATCCCGATGCCGCCACGCGAACCGTTGATGCTATTCTTGCACGTCTGCGGGTGCTCGCGTCGTTTCCTGGTGCCGGACGCCAGCGTGAAGAACTCTATCCCGGTCTGCGGTCGTGGCCGATCAACGATTACGTCGTGTTCTACACGGCGGATGAATCCGAGATTCGCGTTGGTCGCGTCTTGCACGGCCATCGCGACGTGCAGAGCGTCTTCGATCAAGCAGAGTGAAGAACGCCACAGTCGGCCGACGCGGTAGCGAAGGTACGTGGACGGACGCGGCTCGGGCTATGCGAACTCTTTGCGCATGAGGATGGTGTCCCAGACGTCGCCGGTTTGGCGCGTGATGTCGCGTTCGAAGCGGTCGATTTCGCGGAAGCCGGCTTTTTGGTAGAGCGCTCGAGCGGCGAGGTTGTGCGGGAAAACGTGCAGGCTGAGTGCGCCCACCCCGTGGTCGCGCGCCCAAGTAAAGCTTCGCTCGATGAGCGCTTGACCGATACCGCGGCGCCGATACGATGCCCGCACGAGCATGCCGATCGCGAGCCCCGCCTCCGCGTGATGGAAAATGCTCGCCGAACCGGCGAGCCCGGCGCCGTCGCACGCGACCCAAAACGGAAGCTCGTCGGGTCGCGCGATCGCGTCGAGAAAGCTCGCGCGTTTACGATCGCGGTCGAAGCCGGGCTCGGGGCCGATCCACAGAAGTTCGTCAGCTACCTCTTCGAAGAGGTCGAGAATTTGTTCGACGTCGCGCGGGCGTGCGTATCGAATCTCGATGGAGTTGGTCATCGTTCGCGGGCGAGTTCGAGGACGATCTTCCACTCGTGCGGCATGACGGGCTGAACCGAGAGGCGTTGGCCGCGCTTGAGCAGCGCCATGCCGGTCA
Organism: Candidatus Tumulicola sp.; assembly: GCA_036509155.1. Lineage (GTDB taxonomy): Bacteria > Vulcanimicrobiota > Vulcanimicrobiia > Vulcanimicrobiales > Vulcanimicrobiaceae > Tumulicola. The sequence goes on from DATCGB010000397.1 coordinate 1,590, forward strand.
GGCGTGGATCGGCGCGCATTTGGGCGATCGTCACCGGGTGTGCGAACGCTTCGACGAACGCGACGTCGACCATCATCCAGATCGGCTTGTCGGGCCGGGCGCGACCGTCGAAGTACTCGCCGCCGCGTTCGAACTGGGTGAAGTCCGGATAGGCGGTCTTCACGACCTTGCAAATGCCCATCGCCGCCGGCTCGGCAATGCTCGAATGGTAGAACAGCCCGAGATCGCCCAGGCGCATCTCCGTCATGTTGTTGCGCGCTTGGAAGCTGCGCACGCCCGACCACGGGGTGGTTCCGTCTTCGCGCAGCTGCTCGATCGAAAACGCGCTGGGCTCGGTCTTGAATAGCCAGTGCCGGGGCATCGCCCGGTTGCGGTTATCGCCGTGGCGCGCGCACTCCTGGTGTGGTAGGCTAAATGGCGATATGCAACAGCGGCAGCACCAGAAACGCGTGACCCGGGCGACCGAATCGGGTTGGGACGGCGTCGCGATCGAAGGATATCGCCCGGGCGACGACGCCGCCACGACCGGCGTTTCGCGGCACACGATCGTGGGCGGCCGGAAGAACGACGCCGGTGAACCGGGTCCGGCGATGGAGCTTCGGTATTTCGAACTTCAGCCTGGTGCCGCGTCGCGCTTGGAAAAACACGAGCACGAACATTACGTGGTCGTGCGCGACGGCCTCGGCTATGCCGTCCTTGACGATTCGGCCACCGAAATCGGGCCGGGAGACGTCATCTACGTCGGGCCGCTCGAGCTCCACCAGTTCGTCAACCGCGGCGACCGGCCGTTTGGATTCTTCTGTTTCGTCGACTCCTGTCGTGATTTCTCGCAGCCGCCGTCCGCCGAAGACCTCACCCGGCTTGCGGCATCGCCCGCGGGTGAGGTCGCAAAACCGTTCGCCGTTCCCCCGCCGCAAAGGCGTTAAGCTTAGAGCGGCGCTGCTTACGCCGGGTCGGTAGCGATCGGTCGGGACGGGTCGGCGATCCACTCGCTCCACGATCCGCCGTAGATGCGCGAGCCTTCCAGCCCGGCATAGGCCATCGCCAACTCGTTGGCGGCGGCCGAAACGCCCGAACCGCATTGATGCACCACGCATTGCGGGTCGAGTCCCTGCGCTTCGAATTCGCGACGTAACACGTCGGGCGACTTAAACGTTCCGTCGGCGTTGAAGTTGAGTTTGAACCAGCGATTACGCGCGCCGGGAATGTGTCCGGCGACCGGATCGACGGTTTCGTTTTGCCCCGCAAACCGGTCTTCGGCGCGTGCGTCGAGCAACTGCATCGCCGGGTCGTTGGCGTGAGCGAGAACATAGCCGGCGTCGACGACCAGATCCGGACGCGGGCGGGCGACGAGCGTTCCCTTGGGTCGCGGCTGCGACGGCGCTGCGGTAACCGGATAGGTCAGCGCTCGCCAGGCGGCAAATCCGCCGTCGAGCACCGCGACGGCGTCGTGGCCGATCCAACGGCAGAGAAACCACAGGCGCGCCGCAAACATATCGCCGCCGTCATCGTAGGCGACGATTTGCGTCGTATCGTCGGCGCCCAGCCCGCGCAGAAAGCCCGCGAACGTCGTTGGGTCGGGCATCGGGTGGCGGCCGTTGACGCCGGATTTTGCGCCGCTGAGATCGTCTTCGACCGCCGCAAAAAACGCGCCGGGAATGTGGGCTTCGCCGTACAGGCGCCGGCCCAAGCCGAAGTCGGCAAGCGAGTGGCGGCAGTCGACGACGACGAACGCCGAATCTTCGAGATGCTCGTGCACGATCTGCGGCGAGACAAGCGTCGTATACGAGGACAAGAACGAGACCCCCGCGCTAACGCGCTAATGCAGATTGATGGTTTGTTTGGCGGCTGGCGCGTCGCTGCCGAAGGCCTCTTTGAGGATCGT
>DATCGB010000398.1:0-5121 GCA_036509155.1 Candidatus Tumulicola sp.
CGTAGAAATAGCGAGCGGTCCGGCGGTCGGCACGATGTTTTGTGTATTTTGAGAAAATGCTGTTCGGGAATTCCTACGGACAAGCAGACCTTATACGTCTGAAGGACGACGAGGGAGCTCTTCAAGATCCAGAGGCTAGGCCGCGAGAGGTCCTGACAACGAAGGGCCACCGACACCTAGGGCCGATGCGGTAGATTTTTGGTATTGAGGTAGATTTGCAAGCCGTTTTCGCCGCGCGAAGTCGTCGCGCGGGTCAAGGCCATACTCCGGCGCACCGATCCGCCGGCGACGCAGGAACGCGTCCGCCCGATTCTCAGTTTCGGCCGTCTCGAAATCGACGAACGCGCCCGTGAGGTGCGCGTCGACGGCAACCCCGTGCCGCTCAAACCGCGCGAGTTCGCGCTGCTGGTGGAGCTTGCCGGCAATCCCGGCGTCGCCATGTCGCGCGAACGCCTGCTGCAAAAGGTGTGGGGGTTCGACTATAACGGCGACGAGCGCACCGTCGACGTGCACGTGCGCCGGCTGCGCGCCAAGATTCAAGAAACCTGGCGTCTCCCGCCGCTGGTGCGTACCATTCATCGGTTCGGCTATAAGTTCCAACGCCCGACGGAAGCGTAACGCGCGTCAGCGGCGGCATGGTCGCCTTCGATCGTCTCGCGCACGCGGTCGGCGAACGGCTCGATTCGGGCTTCTGGGTTCCGCTGCTGGTCTTGCGTCTGCCGGAGTTCGAACAAATCGCGTGGCGCGATGGCCGGCGCACCGCCCGCACGCTCGAGCGGCAAACCATTTCCGCATTCGGATGCGCCGCGCGCCGGATCTTGCGTGACGGCGACGCGCTCGCACACGAAGTCGGCAGCGATCGCTTCGCCGTCGCCATGCTGTCGCCGGCGCGCGCCGGCCGTCCGCCCGAATCCAACGAGGTCCGTGCCGCGCTCGAGCGCATCGCGGCCGCGATGTCGCTGTCGACCGGGCGACGCATGCAAACCGGTTGGTGGCCGGTCGAAGCGCGCGCCGAAATCGAGTCGATCGAAACGACGCTCGACGCCGCGCTCGAGCGGGGCGCACGCGAGCGCGAACACGGCGAGATGCTGGCCACCGTCGGTCACGAACTGCGGACCCCGCTCACGTCGATTCGCGGGTACATCGAAACGCTGCTCGACGGCGAACTCGACCCCTCGACCGCGCGCCGATTCCTCGAAACGGCCCGGCGCGAGGCCCTGCGCTTAGGCCGCCTGGTCGAAGGCATGCTCGAGTTTTCGATGCTCGACCTCTCCGCGCCGCGGCGCGACGCCCGTTGCGACGTCGCCGAGCAGATACGCGCCACCATCGACGCCACCGTCCCGCTCGCGCGCGACCGGCGCGTCACGCTTCGCGCCCGCCTTCCGCAAAGCGCGCCGGCGCGCGTCGACGGCGACGCCTGCATGCACGCATTGGTAAACCTCGTGGAAAACGGCATCAAGTGCGGCGGCGAGAACGGCACGGTCGAAATCGCCTGCGCCCGCGCCGGATCGTTCGTGGAAATCACCGTCGACGACGACGGTCCCGGCATCGTAGCCAGCAAACGCGAGTCGATCTTTCAAATGGGCACCCGCGGTGACGTCGCCGGCCATCCAGGCAGCGGTATCGGCTTAGCCGTCGTAAAAGCGATCGCCGACCGAGCCGGCGGCGACGTGCGGGTCCTCGCATCCCCCCTCGGCGGCGCCCGCTTCACCCTGCGCTTCCCCACCGAATAGGCGAAGACGCGCGATAGCCAATTCGGCCATCCGTCGGAGGCAAACGCTACTCCGAATCGACGGGGACGGTCGATGGAGGCTGACGGCGGAAGTATTCGACATTCAAGCTGGATGGAATCTTGGCGAACGCGCGCGGCTTCCGTCTGAAGGCAAACATTCCAACAATCGACTTGGCGCGTACGTCGGTCGTGCCCATGGAACCTAAGCCGAAGTTCTGCTCGATGAACTTCAGGATGCTACCGAACTCGTACTGCGTGTGATCGACCTCGTTCTTCGGGACGTAGGGTGAGGCGACCAGGATCGGTACGCGGAATCCCAGGCCGCCGGCGTTATCGAAAAACGGCGGGGACTCGTGATCGTAGTACCCTCCCCAATCGTCCCACACGATGACGATCGCCGTCGTGTTCCAGTAACTGCTCTCGCCGATCGCGTTCACTACCGACGCGACCCACTCTGGTCCGTTGTCCGGCGTACCCTTCCCGCCCGGATGATCCGAGTTGGCCTGCTTGGGAGTTATCCACGAAACCGCGGGCAGGGCCCCGTTTTGAATGTCGTCAAAAATGTTCGTCTCCGGCATCGAGACGTTGGTCTTCCACTCGGGACCGTTGTAGATGTCGGTCAACACCGCAGGCGCGTTCCAGAGCGCTCCATCGTCCTGGGAGTCCGGATAGGGCGGAGTGTAGTACTTCCACGTTACGCCCTTGGCGTCGAGCAGATCGCGCATCGTCGGAGTGGGATAGGTTAAGCACGGAAACGGGCCTTGGTTGTGTAAAAGTGTGCCGGCGGTCGTTAGAAGGCTTGTATGCGTACCTTTTGCTTCTCCACAGCCCCAATTGGCCCACGTATTAGGATAGTCGATCAAGCTATCCGTTGAGTCGATCGCGGTTCCTCCAGCGAACAAATCTTGATGCGCGGTGAAGCTTCCACTGCCCTGAGTCTGAAAGAGATGGTCGCCGATAGCGTATTGCTTCGCGATCGCCCAGTACGGCTTGATGTCGTTGGGATCGATGTATTGATATGGATAGGTACTAGCCGGATTGTTTCCGCCGATCCCTTCGAGATTGAAACCATCCATATCGCAGGACGTCTTTGGATACGTGTCCTTGCCGTCGCAAGCATAGTTATATGCCGACGAGGCATGATTGATATCGAGACCTCCCGTGAGGGGCTTTTTCGCGAGCGTTATCTTCGTCTTAACGTACGTGCCGCCAACTTTCTTGAGATAGTAGCCGGATGTCGCGCCATCCACGCCCGGAAACGTTCCGAAGAGATTATCGACGCTGCGGTTTTCTTGCACGATCAACACGACGTGCTTGATGTATTTGCCACTGGCGTCCGGCAAGAGCGATGGCGCGCCACCCCGCGGAGTAAGCCCTCCGCCTTCTCCAACGGAACATGCGCTTATCATCAGTACGGCGAGAAAGGCTGTAAGCGCCCGGGGTTCTTTCATGAATGTGAGCTTTTGCTCGGACCGTCTTTAACCTCCAGCATCAACGTACCGAGTCGAGATCCGCTTCACCCGCGCTTCCCTTGAGGGCGTTTTCTCAAAACGAAAAGGTCGTCGCCGAATCGTACGTAAACGTCAGCGAACAGATCATCGTGCAGCAACCCAAAAGGAGCGTTCGTGAAAAAACTTCTGAAAATCGCCGCGCCGTTGGCGGCGGCGTTAGCTGTGGCGTCGTGCAGCTCGGGCGGCTCGTCCAACGTTCCGGCGGCCGGCGTGCCGGCCGGCACGCATGCGGCGGTGCCCACCGGCCAGTCCGTCGTCGTCGGTCAGCAGCTCGTCAGTCCGCACTTGCGCCAACTCTGGGGCGGCAACGTTGCCCCGGCGTGCGGCGCGCCGCGCTTCGACGGAACGCCGCAGTGCCTCGCCCTCGTGCAGACCGACATCCCGGCTCGAATGACGCCCTTGGTTTCCGGCTTAGGGCCGGCCGACATTCAGTCGGCCTATAATCTTCCGTCGGCCCAAAAAGGCAACGGGCAAATCGTCGCGATCGTCGATGCCTTCGACAACCCCAACGTCGCGTCGGACCTGGCGACGTATCGTCAGCAGTTCGGCCTGCCGCCGGCGAATTTCAAGAAGTTCAACCAGTACGGCGAGCAGGGGAACTACCCGCCGGGTGACACCGGTTGGGGCGTCGAGATCGACCTCGATGTGGAAGCGGTCTCGGCCGCGTGTCCGAAGTGCACCATCTACCTCATCGAATCCGGCGGCGACCTCGACGTCGCCGAAAAAGAGGCGGTGACGCTCGGCGCGCACATCGTCAGCAACAGCTGGATCAGTTACGGCTGCCCGAGCTGCGATGATCCGTCCGCGTTCGCGGCGCCCGGCGTGGTCTATCTCGCCGGTTCGGGCGACATCGGGTACGGATCTCCCGGAACGCCGATGGCGCTGGCCAACGTGGTGGCGGTAGGCGGCACCACGCTTCACAAAGGCGGCGGCGGCAAGCGCGGCTGGACCGAAACCGCGTGGGACGGAAGCGGCAGCGGCTGCGCGACCGGCGTCGCGAAACCGTCGTGGCAGCACGATCCTAACTGCACCTACCGCATGACCGCGGATGTGGCGGCCGATGCCGATCCGAGCGGCGGTTCCGGTTTTGCCGAGTACGACACGTACGGCTACGGCGGCTGGTTCGTGGAAGGCGGAACGAGCCTCGCGACCCCGTTGCTCGCCGGCGTATACGCCCTCGCCGGCGACGCGGCATCGCAGAACGCCGGCCAGGCGTTCTGGCAAAAAACCGCCAAGACGCGCCATCTCTACGTCGTCAAGTCGGGCAACAACGGCTCGTGCAGCCCGTCGTACTTCTGCACCGACGGGACGCACGAGTACAAATCCTATGGCGGACCGGACGGATGGGGCACGCCTCACGGCCTCGGAGCGTTCTAAATTTAAGCGCAGAACGGGTTCGACGCAAATGGAGGCGGCGCGCACGCGCCGCCTCTTCGCGTTCCGGTAGCAACAAGGCGTTACGTTGCTCAGCGGGCGCCGGTATCAGGTTTGCGTGAGCCGCGCGCGGGGAAAAACACGTGGTGCCGGTTGCGCTTGCAGCGATCGTGCGAGAACGCGGAGGTGTGCGATGGTCCCCTCACCGATGATCCGGATAACCGAGATGCTCGCCTGGGTCGCCCTCGCGGTGCTCGTTCTCAACGTCGCGGTCGTCGTCGTCCGTTGGGCGCACTGGTAAACGCTTGTCGATTCGCGCGTTGCGCGGGTCGGAACCCGCCGGCAACTCGCGAAAGTACCGAACGATCGTCGGTGCGGTCGTTGCTGCGCGAGTCGCCGCGACTTTCGTAAACTCGGCGCCCAGCAAGAACGCGATCGCCGAATAGTAGATCCACAACAGGGCAACCAGGATCGAACCCGCCGCACCGTAGGCCGACGCAACGC
>DATCGB010000399.1:0-4316 GCA_036509155.1 Candidatus Tumulicola sp.
CGGACTCGTGCAGCGCGTTAAACGTGTGGAAGAACTCTTCCTGAGTCGTTTCTTTGCCGGCCAAGAACTGAATGTCGTCGATCAGCAGCACGTCGACTTGACGGTAGCGGTTGCGAAACTCCGGCGTACGATTGTTCTGAAGGGCGATGATGAACTCGTTGGTAAACTTCTCGCAGGTCAGGTACACCACGTTCGCGCTGGGGTGGTCGAGCATCACGCGGTGACCGATCGCATGCATTAGGTGGGTTTTGCCCAGGCCGACGCCGCCGTAGAGGAATAGTGGGTTGTAAGCGCGCGCCGGCGCGCTGGCGACCGCCTGGGAGGCCGCGTGGGCGAAGCGGTTGGAATTGCCGACCACGAACTCTTCGAAGGTATAGCGAACGTTCAGGTTGGCGGTCCGCAATTCGTCGGGTTGCCGGTTCGCAGGCGGCGCGCCTGGGGCACTTACCGCATCGGCGGGTTCGGCGACCGAAAGCCGCAGCTCGAGTTCGGCCCCGAAGACCTCTCTCAAAACGCCGATGATCTGGGCTTGAAGTTTCGTTCCAACCCATTCGCGCGCGAACTTGCTATGGACGGCCAGGTGGAGTTCGTTTCCCCGGTAGGCGACGAAGCGCATCGGTTTGATCCACATCTCGAAGACCGGCTTCGAAAAGTTGCGCTCCAACGTCCCCAAGGCCGTCTGCCACAACTCATTCGAGATGTCGGAATTGCCAAGCGCGAGCGCCATCTTCTGCATCCTCTGTAAAAACCGAGAAGAAGTCGGGCTGCCCCAGCCCCGTGAGGGCGCAATCTCTTGGCTTAATGAAGCCTCGCTCCTGCGGAATCTATGCACGACCTTATCCACTTATCCACAGGCGGCGCGCGACGCTGTTGCGGGCTTTTTTCCGATTTATGAACCGCCCAAAAATACCGAACCGCTAATGACGAATCGGCATATGGCATAACGAGTCGAGGCCCGATTCCAGCGCCATCGAGCCGGCCTTCTCCACAGGCTTGTCCACACATGTGGAGAGCCCACTGCCGGCCGGGCAGAAATGGTTTGTTTTACGGGCGGCGGGCGGCTCGTCCCGGGCAGCGAAAACAAGCTTATGCTTGCTTCCATCGGCCCTTCGATCGTCCCGATCGTGCTCATTGCGCTGGCGATCGGGTTGCTGCCGATCTGGTTCTTGTGGCGAATCATCGACCGCACCGGCTTGGTCGGGCCGATGGCCTTGCTGTGTTTTCTGCCGGGCGGCTTCGTGATCGTCCTTGGCGTCGTGGCGTTCTCGGACTGGCCGAGCATGCAGGCGGCCCAGGCGCGGCCCATTCCGCCCCAGTGGACGCCGGGGCAACCCGGCTAAAACGGCACCCCTCCGTGCCCTTGCCAAGGGTTTGAGCCGCCTGGTATACTCTCTCGGTTATGTTCCTGTTCGACCTTCAGCTATTCGCCTCGAAGAAGGGCGCCGGTTCTACCCGTAACGGCCGCGATTCCAACTCGCAGCGCCTGGGCGTCAAACGCTTCGGCGGTGAAGCCGTGATCGCCGGCAACATCATCGTGCGCCAGCGCGGCACGCGGTTTTATCCGGGCCTCAACGTCGGCATCGGTCGCGACCACACGCTCTTCGCCCTGGTCGACGGCACCGTCGAGTTCGCCAGCCGGCGCAATCGTAAGCACGTCAATATTCTTCCCGCGCCCTAACACTCGGGCGCGCTCGACTGCGGCGGGGGCTCATGCGGCCCTCTTTCCTTTTGCAGCGTTTTAACCCACGTAGCGCGCTTTAGCCGGCGTGCAGTTTATCGATGAAGCCACGATCGTCGTGGCCGCCGGAAACGGCGGCGACGGCATCGTGGCGTGGCGCCGGGAGAAGTACATCCCCCAGGGGGGGCCGGCCGGCGGCGACGGCGGTCACGGCGGCAGCGTCTACTTGGAAGCGGTGCCGGAACTTTCAACGCTGGTCGAATTCCGCTTCAAACGCAGTTTTGTGGCCGAAGCCGGCAAGGCTGGCGGGACTTCGAACAAGTCCGGAAAGGGCGGCGACGACCTGATCGTCGCGGTTCCGGTCGGAACGCTGGTGTATCGCACGCTCGAGGGAAAACCGGAGAGCTTTCTGGCCGATCTCGCGCAACCCGGCGCGCGCGTTTTAGCGGGCAAAGGCGGACGCGGCGGCTTGGGCAATCAACACTTCGCCAACAGCGTGCGACAGGCGCCGCGGTTCGCCGAACGCGGCGAGCCCGGGGAGCGCTGCACGCTGCGTCTGGAACTCCGGCTGCTCGCGGATTGCGGCGTTGTGGGCGTGCCCAACGCGGGAAAATCCACGTTGCTGTCGGTCGTTTCGGCGGCCCGTCCGAAAATTGCCGACTACCCGTTTACGACCACCGAACCGCAGCTCGGCGTCGTGCGCATCTCCGAGGAAGAGTCGTTCGTTATGGTCGACGTTCCCGGCCTGATCGAAGGCGCGCACGAAGGCACCGGCTTGGGCGATCAGTTCCTGCGCCACGTCGAGCGCACGCGCGCGCTCGTGCACCTGCTCGACGGCGCGAAATCTCTCGAAGAAATTCTTCACGACAAGGAAACGATCGAACACGAGCTGAGTTCGTGGAATTCCAAACTGCCCGAGAAACCCACGCTTTTGGTGCTCAATAAGCTCGATTTACCCGATGCGCGCGAGCGGTTCGCCGAACTGCAAGAACGCTTCCCGGAAATCCGCGGCGTCAGCGCCGCGACGAACGAGGGCGTCCGCGATCTGGTGTACGCCATCCGGCAAACCATCGAAACCGCACCCATTCCCGAAATCGTTACGCCGCCGCCGGCACTGATCGAACTGGTGCCGGCCGACGCTTTCATCCTGGAACGCGGGCGTGACGGGGCCTTCGAGCTATCCGGCGAGCGCATCGAGCGGCTGGCGGCGATGACGAACTTCGATTCCGACGAGTCGCTGCTGCGATTCGAGCGAACGTTGGGGAAAATGGGCGTCGACAAAAAGCTGCGCGAAATGGGAGCGGTCGAAGGGGATACGGTTCGCATCGGGCAGTACGAGTTCACCTACTCATGAAACTAGGGATTTTTGGAGGCACCTTCGACCCGGTCCATAACGCGCATCTCTTCGTTGCGGAGTCGGCGCGCGCGCTCGAAGGGCTCGACACGGTGCTGTTCGTTCCGACCAACAGCCAGCACTACCGCGAGAAAGCACAGGCCTCGATCGAGCATCGCTGCGCGATGATTCTCGGGGCGATTGCGACCAATCGCAGCTTCATGCTGGACGACACCGACTTGCGCGAGGATTCAACCGGACATACGGCCGACTTGATCCCCCGCCTGCAGCGCAAATATCCAGATGCCACGTTTACCTTTATCATCGGCGCCGACTCGCTGGTCAACACGCCCTGGGTGCGTTTCGACGAAGTGCTCGATTCGCTCGAGCGGTTCGCGATCGCCCCCCGTCCGGGCGTCCGGGCCGACGCGCTCGGACGCGTGCTCGAGGCCGTCCCGAGCCGTTTGCGCGAGCGCGTGAGCGCGCTCAACCTGCCCGAGGTGCCGGAGTCGGCGACCTCGATTCGCACGCTGTTATCGCAGGGCCGCACCGCCCGGTACCTGGTGCCCGAACCGGTTTGGCAGTACATCGTCGCGCACCATCTGTACGGGTACGACGGCGGTGCGTAACGCGTGGGCGGCCGGCGGGCTGGCGCTATTCATGGCCGGCTGCGTGGGTGCGGCGACGCCCAACGATGCCGCCGTGTGCGACGCGTTTCGGGCCGGAAGGTCGCACGTGAAAGTGGTCGCCGAAGGCAAGGTGACGCGCGTTTTGGGCGTCGCGCCCGGACGGACGAGCCCGCACGAAGGGTTCTTGATGAACCTGGGCTCGGCGTGCGACACGATCGTCAAAGTCGAAGCGAATACCGACCTTACCGGACGGTTTCCACTCGCGCCCGGCGATCGGGTGACCGTCAAGGGCGAGTACGAGTTCTATCCTCTCGGCGGCGTCATCCACTGGACTCATCGAGATCCCCGCGGCCGTCACGAAGGCGGCTACGTCGAGACCGGCGGCAAAACGTACCAATAACGCCGTACTCTCGCGTCCGCAGTTGCTGGTCTAGCCGAGCTGGCTGCGGTACCGCCAAACCGAGAGCGAAACGACCACCAGCGTAAAGAGTCCGAGGCCGAGGAAGTCCGGCCAGAGCACGTCGATGCCGCTGCCCTTGATCAACGCGCCGCGAACGATCGTCGCAAAATAGGCGATCGGGTTGAGCAGCGTCAGCGGCTGAAGCCATTTCGGCATCGCTTGGATCGGGGTGAAGGCGCCCGAAAGCGACGCGAGCGGCGGATTCAGGAAGAAGAC
>DATCGB010000400.1:0-4933 GCA_036509155.1 Candidatus Tumulicola sp.
ATACCGAACCGCGACGCCCTCGAACCGAATCGAGGCTCCGCTCAATGCTTGAGACCCGCGAGAAACGCGCTCGCGACGTCGGCCGGATCTCGATGCTCGTTTTCGACGGCGGCGTTCATTTTTTGAGCGGCCAGATTGGTAATCGCGGGCGACACGCCGTCGAGCGTCCGCGCGATGCGCGGTTGAGCCACCAGAACCGCGTTGCGGGCGACCGGAGCGACGTTGTACGGCGGCCAAAGATGGCGGTCGTCGCGCAGCACGACGAGTTCGTCGACCGCGATCGCGCCGTCGGTCGTGAACGCGCTCGCGACGTCGGCCTTTCCCGATAGCAGCGCTTGATACTTCAGCGCGATATCGTAGGTGCGAACTTCGCGGAAAGCAAAGCCGCCGTACACGCGCTGCAGTCCGGGCAGGCCGTCGGGGCGGCTGAGAAACTCTTGGATCGTTGCGAGCCGCAGATGCGATGCTTTGGGTGCGAGGTCCGAAAGCGTCGCAAGCCGTTCGCGTGCGGCGATCGCTTTGGTCGTCGCGAGCGCCTGCGAGTCGTTCATCGGTGAGGGGGTCAGCCAGACGAAGCCGTACCGCTTGGCGAACTCGCGCGCGACGGTCGCGTACAGCGCGTGCGGATTCGCAATCGGAGCGAGGTGCAGAACGTCGATCAGGGCCGTGCCGGTGTATTCCGGATAGAGGTCGATGTCTCCGCGACTCATCGCGGCGAGCGCGATTTGGGTGGAACCGAGATTGAACCGCCGTTCCACGTGCAGGCCCGCGCCTTCGAGCGCTTGTGCGTAGATTTCGGCGATGACGAACGACTCGGTAAAATTCTTCGATCCGACGCGCACCGTGCCGGCGCGCGATCCGCACGCCGTCAAAAGCGGAGCGCTCGCGATCAGGGCCAGCGCGCGGGCGCGAGAGACGTTCACGCGCGCACCTCGATCGCTTTTCCAACCCGCCCTAAGACGAGTTCGACGCCGATTGCGAGGATTGCGACGGCGAGGGCACCCGCAAACAGAAGCGTCGAATCGTCGGTTTGCATGCCGCGCACGATTTCGTCGCCGAGTCCGCCTGCGCCGATGAACGTGGCTAAGGTCGCGCTGGCGATCGTTTCGGTCGCCGCGGTTCGCACACCGGCAAACGAGACCGGTAACGCTAGCGGAACGACGACGCGCCGGAACGATTCGAGCGGTTTCATGCCCATTCCGGCGGCCGCGTCGAGCACCGCGGCCGGAACGCCCCGAATTCCAAGGTCGACGCCGATGACGATCGGCGGAATGGCCAGCAACGCGAGTGCGACGATCGCCGGCGCCGCCCCCACGCCCAGGAACGGCAGGAGCAGCATGAGCACCGCCAGGCTGGGGAGCGTGCGGCCGATGCCGGCCAATGCCAGAGCCGGGCTGCGAACCGGCGCCAGGGTCGCGGCGGCGATCCCCAGGGGTACCCCCGCCGCCAGCGCGATACCCAGTGCGACGAGCGCCAAAGTCACGTGCTGCCCCGCATGCACGGCCAGGTCTTCGAACATACGCACTAGGAGCTTGCCTGACTTAGGCGCATTTCCGTCTCCGGGCCGCCTTTTGTCCGAATACTTCGTTGCTCATCAGTCACGAAGCTTCGGCTTCGCTCCCTCTTCGCGCCTCGTCTCCGAACAAAATTCGGCCCGGATCCAAAAATGGCCTAAGTCAGACAAACTCCTAGGTTTTGTCTAGCGAGGGCGAAACCCGTTGCACAGCTATATGATAAAATCGTCCGTCCTGCCCGAATCTCCGGTTCCCCTGGTATCGCTAGACGATCCGTCGCTCTACATCAGCCGCGAGCTGTCGTGGGTGGAGTTCAACGACCGGGTGCTCGAAGAGGCGCTCGACCCGCACAACCCCCTGCTCGAACGCCTCAAGTTCGTCGCCATCTACGAAACGAACCTCGACGAGTTCTTCATGATTCGCGTCGCCGCGATCAAGCAGCAAATCGAAGCTCAGGTCGTGCGGCGCTCGGAGGACGGGCGCATGCCGGCCGAGCACCTGTCGGCGATCTCCGAGCGGCTGCGCACGTCGCTGCACACGCAGATGCGGCTGCTCAACGACGATTTGCTGCCCGCACTCGAACGCGAGGGCATCCGCCTGATGCGCGTCTCCGATCTCGACGACGAGACCCAGACCGCGCTTGAAAAGACTTTTGACGATACCGTCTTCCCGGTACTGACCCCGTTGGCGGTCGATAGCGGGCACCCGTTTCCGTATATCTCGAACCTTTCGCTGTCGCTGGCCGTCGAGCTGGAAGAAACCACGCGCGACGGAATCGAGCTGCACTTCGCGCGGGTAAAAATCCCGCCGACCCTGCCGCGCTTCATTCCGGTCGAGTCGGCCCCGCCGGGTGAGCGCCGCTTCATCTTGCTCGAGGATTTGATCGCCCATCATCTGGACGGACTGTTCCCGGGCATGCACGTGCGCGATGCGTACCTTTTCCGCGTGACCCGCGATGCCGACTTAGATCTGCAGGAAGACGAAGCCGACGATCTGCTGCGCGAGATCGAATCGGAACTCCAGCGTCGCCGGTTCGGCGAGCCGGTCCGGCTCGAGCTGGAGCGCGGAATGCCCGAGTATCTGCGGGACTTCCTGTGCGAAGCGCTCGACTTGACCGCCGTGGACAGCTACGACGTCGACGGTTTAATGGCGTTGAGCGACTTGTGGCAGATCGTCAACCTGCCCGGCTACGAGGCGCTCCGCGACAAACCGTTCATGCCGGCGATTCCCAAGCGTCTGGTCGGCGCGACCGATATTTTCGCCTCGATTCGCGAAGGCGACATTCTGCTGCACCATCCATACGAGTCGTTCGATCCGGTCGTGCAGTTCCTCCAGCAGGCGGCCGAAGACGAAAAAGTGCTCGCCATCAAGGCGACGCTCTATCGCACCTCCGGAAAGAACTCGCCGATCACGCGCGCCTTGCTCAAGGCGGCCGAAAACGAAAAGCAAGTCGCGGTCGTGATCGAACTCAAGGCGCGCTTCGACGAAGAGAACAACATCGACTGGGCGAGGCGCCTGGAACGTGCCGGCGCCCACGTCGTGTACGGATTTGCCAATCAGAAAGTACACGCGAAATCGCTGCTCGTAGTGCGTGAGGACGAAGACGGCCTGCGCCGCTACATGCACTTCGGCACCGGCAACTACAATGAAAAGTCGGCGCGTCTGTATACCGATTTGAGCCTGTTCACGTGCCGGCCGGAACTCGGCGGCGACGTCGCGCAGCTGTTCAACGCGCTAACGGGCTTTTCGAAGATTACCGACTACGAGGATTTGTGGGTCGCGCCGGTCACCCTAAGGCGCGAACTCATTTCGACGATCGAACGCGAAACCGAACACGCCCGCGCCGGCCGGCGAGCCGGCATCCGGGCGAAGCTCAATCACGTCAGCGACGCCGAGGTCATTCGCGCGCTGTACCGCGCGTCGCAAGCCGGCGTCTCGATCGACCTGCTGGTACGCGGAACGTGCGTTCTGCGCCCGGGCGTCCCGGGGATCAGCGACCGCATAAGCGTCCGCAGCATCGTCGGGCGTTTCTTGGAACACTCGCGCATCTACACGTTCGAAAACGGCGGCGATCGCGAAGTCTTCATCGCGAGCGCCGACTGGATGGGCCGCAACCTCGACGGCCGCGTCGAAATCGTAACGCCGGTACTCGACCCGATGGTCGCCGAGACGATCAACGGTCAGATTCTCACGGTGCTCTTCGCCGACAACGTCAAAAGCCGCGAGCTGCTCGAAAACGGCAGCTATCGCCGGCGCGCCCCCGGCCCGGGTGAAATGCCGATCGACGCCCAGCGCGTGTTCCTCACCCAAGCCCAAGCAATGGGCTAGCGCGTGCCGCGGCGAGCGCTCTTGCTGGCCGTGGCGCTGGTTGCGGCCTCGACTCCAGGAGCGGGGCCGCCGGTTGGAAGTTGGACGTACGTCCGGGAATCGGTCGGGCCGGCGCCGGCCCTGTCGGTGGCATTGGTCGGCCAGATGCTCGTCGTAAAAGACTTTGCCGGCGACCGCGCCTTTACGACCACCACGGCGCGGTACGATGTAAAAACTTTGCAACTGCTTTCCGCCGATCAGCACGCGAGCTGCTGCGGTGGGTCGTGGACGTTGACGGTATTGCGCGGGGGTCGATCGTACGATATCAGCACGACGCGACTCGCAACGGTCGCGGGCACAAGCCGGTCCGCCACGATTCGGCAGAACCTCCGGCGTCGTTTCGACGATCCGGTTATCGTCGGTTCCATCGCGCTTTTGCCGTGGATGTATTCGGTGAGACACGTCCGCGCGATAGAGCACCTTTCGATTGCGTGGGAATCATCCGAAGGTACCGTGGACGAACGGTCGTTTAGCCTCGCCGAGGATACCGATGCGGATCGCCCCGCGCGCGTCCCCGCCGCAGATCGAGCCTTGCGCGTCGGTGCAAGCTCGGGAGGCGCGACGCTCGTTTGGTACGACCCGCGCACGTTCGTCCCCGACGCGTATCGGAGCGGCAGCGCGCTCGTGGTTCGAACCGAACTATAGCCGCTACTCGTCGAAACGAACTAAATGGCGACCGTTATGCGAAGTCTTTGCGCATGAGGATGGTGTCCCAGACGTCGCCGGTTTTGCGCGTGACGTCGCGTTCGGCCGCCACCTCTTCGTAAAGGTCGAGAATTTGTTCGACGTCGCTGGGTCGGGCGAGGACGATCTTCCACTCGTGCGGCATGACCGGCTGAATCGAGAGGCGCTGGCCGCGTTTGAGCAGCGCCATGCCGGTAAGCCGCGGATCGGCGCGCATTTGGCCGATCGTCACCGGGTGCGCGAACGCTTCGACGAACCCGACGTCGACCATCATCCAGATCGGCTTGTCGGGACGGGCGCGCCCGTCGAAATACTCGCCGCCGCGTTCGAACTGGGTGAAGTCCGGATAGGCGGTCTTCACGACCTTG
>DATCGB010000401.1:0-5578 GCA_036509155.1 Candidatus Tumulicola sp.
GAAGGTCGCGGAAGCTCGCTTCGAAACACCCGGCCAAAAGGGTCTGTTGGGCCGGCAATCTTATCAACGCAAAGAGGCGGGCGATCGTTCCATCCAGCCGAAAAAATTTACGCCCGACGCTCGCCGGGCGCGGGGACGAACGTTCGAGCGGGTGGCCGCTTAATAGGTTTCCCGTTAGCCGAGCTTGCGCGACATCGACTTGGCCTGGAGAAAGAGCAGCAGGTAGTCGGGGCCGCCGGCCTTGCTGTCGGTGCCCGACATATTGAAGCCGCCGAACGGGTGGGCGCCGACCATCGCGCCGGTGCTCTTGCGGTTGAAGTACAGATTTCCGACGAAGAACTCCTCACGCGCGCGCTCGATCTTCTTCTCGTCGCTAGTATAGAGCGAGCCGGTAAGTCCGAACTCGGTATTATTCGCGATGGCCAGCGCGTCGTCGAAGTCCTTGGCCTCGATCACGGCCAGCACCGGGCCGAAGATCTCTTCCTGCGCGATCGTTGCATCCGGCGCGACGTCGACGATCACGGTGGGCTCCAAGAAGTAGCCCACGCTGCCGACCCGATTTCCGCCGGCGATCAGCCGGCCTTCCAGCTTGCCTTTTTCGATGTAGCCGGAGATGGAATCGAGCGCGCTTTGGTTGACGACCGGCCCCATGTAGTTGTTGGGGTCGGCCGGGTCGCCGACGGCAATCTTGGCGACGCGCGCTTTGAGCTTGGCGACGAACTCGTCGTAAACTCCCGCTTCGACGATCGCGCGCGAACAGGCCGAACACTTCTGTCCTTGAAAGCCGAACGCCGACACGGCAACGCCTTCGACGGCGGCGTCGATATCGGCGTCGGCCGCGACGACGATCGAATCTTTACCGCCCATTTCGGCAACGACGCGTTTGATCCACTTCTGGCCCGGCTGCGGTTTGGCCGCCAGCTCGTTGATGTGCAAACCGACTTCTTTCGAGCCGGTGAACGAGATAAAGCGAACCTGCGGATGCGAAACGATCAGGTCGCCGATCACGCTTCCCGACCCGGGAACGAAGTTTACTACGCCCGGCGGAATACCGGCCTCGTGAAGCAAGTCCACGAACCAGGCGGCAACGATCGCCGAATCGCTCGACGGTTTGAGCACGACGGTGTTGCCGGTAACGATCGCGGCGGCGGTCATGCCGGCCATAATTGCGCCGGCGAAGTTCCACGGCGGAATGACCGCCCCGACGCCCAGCGGTACGTATACCATCTCGTTGCGCTCGCCTTCGATCGGGACGATGGGGTGCGGCCCGGCATAGCGCAGCGCTTCGCGCGCGTAGAACTCGAGAAAATCGATGGCCTCGGCGATGTCGCCGTCGGCTTCGCCCCAGCTCTTGCCGACCTCGTACACGAGTAGCGCGTCGTAGTCGAAGCGCCGTTCGCGCAGCAGCGCGGCAGCCTTGAAAATGTATCCGGCGCGCTCCTCCGGCGAAACGCGCTTCCACGATTCGAAGGCGCGCGCGGCGGCCGCGATTGCGTCGGCGGCCTGTTCTTTGGAAGCCGAACTCGTCAGGCCGACGACCTCGGCCGGGTCGGCCGGGTTGAGCGACCGGATCGTTTTTGCGGTCTCGATCTTCCGGCCGTCGATCACCAGCGGGTAGTGCCGAGCGAACCGGGCCTTGACGGAGGCCAGGGCCGCCCGCATGGCGGCCGCGTCGGGCGGATCGGAAAAATTCTTTACGATTTCATTTTTAAAGGGCGCGATGCGCTCGAGGGTGGTAGCCATGCCTCCATACTACCAGCAATCGCGTACCCTTTGCCTGCCACTTATCCGCCCGCTCCTGCCGAGAAAACTCCTTGCGGGCCCTTGCCTCCCGTGCGAGAATTGGCCGGTATGACCTACGACATCGCCATCGTCGGCGGCGGAATCGTCGGCCTAGCGACCGGCCGCGAACTCCTGGCCCGCCACCCGCACCTGAAGCTGGCCGTCCTCGAAAAGAACGACCTGCTGGCCACGCAGCAGACCGGCCATAATAGCGGCGTCATCCACTCGGGCATCTACTACAAGCCCGGTTCGCTGAAAGCCAAGCTGTGCGTGGAAGGCCGCAAATCGCTCTGGGCGTACTGCGACGCCAGGGGGATCGAGTACAAAAACGTCGGGAAGCTGATCGTCGCGACCGAGGAAAGCGAGCTGGGGCTGCTCGAGGACCTGCACGCGCGCGGCCAAGCGAACGGCATCGAAAACCTGCAGATCGTCGACGTCGCCGGCATCGCCGAGCGCGAGCCGCATGTCCGCGGCATCAAGGCCATCTTCTCGCCGGTTACCGGGATCGTCGACTACGGCCAGGTGGCGCGCAGCTACGCGCACGACGTGGCGAGCGCGGGCGGCACGATCGAAGCCGGGCACGAGGTGACCGCGATCCAACGCAGCGGACCCACGACGGTGGTGCGCACGCGGCGCGGCGACGTGGAAGCCAGGTTCGTGATCACGTGCGGCGGCCTCCAGGCCGATCGGCTTGCAAAAATGACGGGCGGAAAATCCGACCCGAAGATCGTGCCGTTCCGCGGCGACTACCTCATTCTCAAGCCCGAGAAGCGGTATCTCGTGCGCGGCAATATCTATCCCGTCCCGGATCCGGCGTTTCCGTTCCTGGGCGTGCACTTCACGCCGCGAATGAACGGCGACATCTGGCTCGGGCCCAACGCCGTGCTGGCGTTCGCGCGCGAAGGTTACAACTTTACGACGATCAACCCACGCGATCTCCTCGAAACGCTGACGTACTCGGGGTTTATCAAAATGGCTTCGAAGTATCTCTCGACCGGGCTGGGCGAGATGTACCGGGACGTAGTCCGGACCGCCTACGTCAAGGCGCTGCAGCGCTACATTCCCGAACTGACCGTCGACGATACGCTGCCCGGGCCGTCGGGCGTTCGCGCGCAAGCGATGATGGCCGACGGGTCGCTGGTCGACGACTTCGTTTTCGACGGCGACGATGGGGTCGTGCACGTCCGCAACGCGCCCTCGCCGGCCGCGACATCGTCGCTGGCGATCGGACGATTCATTGCCGACGATGCGGATCGCCGGTTCGGCCTAGGCACCACCGCTGCCGTCGTGTGACGAGGGCACGATGCGCGCGCCGTGCAAGAAACGCTCATGACGCAGTTGATGGCCGTCGCCGTGGCGGCCTTCTTTCTTGGGGTCGGACTGGCCGGCGAACCGCTCCATCCGCTTCACGCGCTGATCGCCGCAGCAATTTTAGCGGTTGCCGCACTCGTGTTCGGGCTGCGGGCCAACCCTCTGACGCTCTTCCTGATGGGGTTCTTGGGCGTGCTGCTGGCGTGTTTTCTGCAGCACGACGAAATCTATCCCGGCACCGGCGTCGTCGGCGTAGCGCTGGGAGCCCTGGCCGCATCCTCGTTCGGGCGCCGGACGGCCCCGGCCGTCATCGCGATCATCGGGGTCGTCGTCGGCACCACGATCTTCTTGCTGCTGTAACCCGGCGCGGTTCGCCTCGATCGGCTACTTGACCAGTTCGATCAGCGACAGTTCGGCGGCGTCGCCGGGCCGGACGCGCGTTTTCGTAATGCGCGTGTAGCCGCCGCCGCGCCCCTTCAGGGCCGGCGCGATTTGTTCGACGAGTTTCTTGACGACCGCCGGTTCGGTAATGAATTCGGCGATGTTCCGGCGGGCGGCCAGATCGCCCGCCATCGCCATCGTGATCAACCGTTCGATGACCGGACTGATTTGTTTGGCTTTCGTCGACGTCGTCTCCATCTTCTCGTGTTTGAAGAAGGACGTCGCGAGGTTGCGCAGCAGCGCTTTGCGGTGGCCGTCGGTGCGGGAAAGCCGTTTGTAGGCGATTTGGTGCGGCATATGCTTTGACGCTACGACAGGCGCAGCGAAAGCCCCCTCTCTAAGAGAACCTGCTTGATTTCGTCGAGCGACTTCCGGCCGAAGTTGCGCATCTTCATGATCTCGTCTTCGGTGAGGTCGAGCAGCTCGGAAACCTTCGAGATGCCGGCCCGCTTGAGGCAGTTAAACGAGCGCACCGACAGGTTGAGCGTTTCGACCGGAATGTCCCATTCGTTGGGGGGCGCCTCGGGGAGCGGCTCGGCCCGGTTCGTGAACGACACGAAGAGGTCGAGCTGCTCCTGCATAATGTTTCCGGCCGTCGAAAGGGCCTCGTCGGGCGTAATCGATCCGTTGGTTTCGATTTCAATCGTCAAGCGGTCGAAATCGACGCTCTGACCGACGCGCGTGTCGTCGACGGTAAAGTTCACTTTGCGAATCGGCGAAAAGATCGAGTCGAGGGGGATCAATCCGATCATGTGCTCGATGTTGCGCTGCTTGTCGGCCATCACGTAGCCCCGCCCCATCTCGACGCCGATCTCCATGGAAAGTTTGGCATCTTTGGACGACAGCGTCGCGAGCCGGTAGCTCGGATCCAAAATCTCGATGTCGGGATCGGCCGCAATGTCGCCGGCCGTCACGTCGCGCGCGCCGGTCGCGCTCAGCGTGAGCACTTTCGGCTCCTCGGTATTGAGCTTTACTGGCATGCCCTTGAGGTTGAGCATCAGCGCGATCGTGTCCTCAACCATCCCGGGAATCGTCGAGAACTCGTGAAGCACGCCGTCGATCTTCATATACGTGACGGCCGCGCCCGGAATCGAGCTGAGGAGGATGCGCCGCATCGCGTTTCCGAGGGTGATGCCGAAACCGCGTTCGAGCGGTTCGATGACGAATTTTGCGTAGTTCTCGCGACGCTCGCGAACCTCGATGGTTGCGCCGGCGGGCGTTTCCAACATAGTCATGTGGTGGATGTATCCTTTGTCGCCGCTTACGTTATCCGCCCGAATCTCGGACTCGGACGATCGTACGCCTAACGGCCGTTGTGAGTTACTGGTTAGCGCGAATAGTATTCGACGATAAGTTGCTCGTCGACGGGCGTATCGATCTGCTCGCGAGAGGGGAGCTGCACGACTTTTCCCGTCTTGTCCTGATCGTTCCAATCCAGCCACTCGGGCGGCCGGCGGCTGCCGGCGACTTCGAGGTTGGACGCGAAGACCGGAGATTTAAGGCTGCGCTCGCCGATCGAGAGCACGTCGCCGGGCTTTACGATGAACGACGGAATGTTGACGATGCGCCCGTTCACCCGAAAGTGGCGGTGGGTGACGAGCTGGCGCGCCTGGGCGCGGCTGCCGGCCAGGTTCATCCGGTACACGACGTTGTCGAGCCGGCGTTCCAGCAACGACAAGAACGTCCGCCCGGTCTGTCCCGGCACGCGCGCCGCTTCGCGGAAGTAGTTTTCGAACTGCGTCTCGTGCACGCCGTAGTAGCGGCGCATCTTCTGCTTCTCGCGCAGCTGCCGGCCGTATTCGGAGACTTTCGTCCGCGATTTGCCGGTGGTTTTTTGACCGGGTGCCGTGCCGCGGCGCTCGACGGCGCACTTTTTCGACAGACAGCGGTCGCCTTTCAGAAACAGCTTGATTTTTTCGCCCGTCCGGCTGGCCGCAGTTTCGCGGCGGCAGAGACGGCAAACGGGTCCGGTGTAACGCGACATACTCTCTCCGAGTTAAACGCGGCGCCGCTTGGGCGGGCGGCAGCCGTTGTGGGGAATCGG
>DATCGB010000402.1:0-10426 GCA_036509155.1 Candidatus Tumulicola sp.
CGACGACTTCTCCGGCGTGGGCGGAACGGTCGACTATCGCCCGCTGCAGACCGGACCGTTCGTCTTTGGTCCGTGGACGTTTCCGAAATGGCTGTTCTACGTCACGCAGGACGCACCGGCGTTCGAGTTCGAGGATTACGACGGGCTCGTCGGTCAAGACTTGCTTCGAAACTTCGATCTCTATCTCGACTACCCGCACGCCAAAATCTACCTCGTTCCAAACGACCGCTTCCGCCAACGCTGGACGGCCGGTTAGTTGGAGTTGTAGATCGCGTTCGTGATCAGCGCTTCGTCCTCAAATACCCCGCCGACGACGCTGCCGCGTTCGATCATGCGGGCGCTCCGGCGGCGATGTCGCGGCGGTAGGTCAGCTCGCGGGTGCCTAAGCGCCCGGCCAGTGTCTTGACCGCTTCGTAAGCGCGCGTTCGCGCGTGCGCGAGATCGTCGCCGAGTGCGGTGACGGTCAGCACCCGCCCGCCGCCGGTTTCAACCGTTCCATCGACCAGGCGGGAGGCACCCCAGAACGCTTGGCAGCCTTCGCCCAGCGCCACGTCGGAACTCAATCCGCGCAACCGCGTGCTGCTTCGCGGGTAGTCGCTCGTCGCTAGCACTACGCCGGCGCAGCTCTGCGGCGATAGCGTCGCCAGCGACGGATCCATCGCGCCGTCGGCCGCCGACTTGAGCAACTGCGCGAAATCGCCGCCGACGCGCGGCATGAGGACTTGCGTCTCGGGGTCGCCGAAGCGTGCGTTGAACTCGATCACGTACGGACCGTCGGCCGTCCACATCAGCCCGCAGTACAGCACGCCGACGTACTCTTCGCCCTCGGCCTGCAACCCGCGCAGCACCGGCGCGAGAATTCGCTCGCGTACGCGGTCGTACAGATCGTCGGGAAATCCGTTGGGCGGCGAATACGCTCCCATGCCCCCGGTGTTTGGTCCGGTATCGCCGTCGCCCGCACGCTTGTAGTCGCACGCGGCCGACATCGGTACCATCGCGCGCCCGTCGGCCAGTGCGAACACGCTGACCTCGCGGCCTTCGAGCACCTCCTCGAGCAGCACGTCGTACCCGCCGCCCGGAACGCCGTTGCGCGCGTACCATTCGGCCAGCACCGCGCGCGCCGCGTCGGTGTCGCCCGTCACGACGACGCCTTTGCCGGCCGCCAGTCCGTCGGCTTTGACGACTACACCGCCGCCCTTCCACTCGTCGAGCGCCTTCATCGCGCCCTCGAGCGTGTGCACGATGACTCCGCGCGCCGTGGGCACGCCGTGCCGCTGCATGAATCGCTTGGCGAACGCTTTGCTCGATTCGAGCCGGCCGCTCGAGCGATTCGGCCCGAATACCGCGATCCCGGCTTCGCGCAAACGGTCGCCGACGCCGGCTGCAATCGCCGTCTCGGGACCGATTACCGCAAAGTCGACGCGTTCGTACTGACACTTCTCGACCAGCGTCTTTCCGTCGGTGGCGGCGACGTTCCAGTTCTCGCCGCGCGACGCCGTACCCGCGTTCCCGGGCGCGGCAAAGATCGCCGCGCAGGACGGCGATCGCGCCAGCCGCCACGACAGCGCGTCCTCGCGCCCTCCGTTTCCAATCACTAGAATCCGCATCTTTTCGCTTTGCTCTATTCCCATTCGACGGTGGCGGGCGGTTTGGTCGTGATGTCGTAGGCGACCCGATTCACGCCGCGTACTTCGTTGACGATCCGCGACGACATGCGCTCGAGCAGCTCGTGCGGCAGGCGCGCCCAATCGGCGGTCATGCCGTCTTCGCTGGTAATCGCGCGAATCGCGACCAGGTTGGCATACGTGCGGCCGTCCCCCATCACGCCGACGCTCTTCACCGGCGTGAGCACCGCGAAATACTGCCACGGGTGCGGTTCCAGCGACGCGCCGTCGATTTCTTCGCGCACGATCGCGTCGGCGGCGCGCACAATTTCAAGCCGCTCGGGCGTAACGTCGCCGATGATTCGCACGGCCAACCCCGGTCCCGGAAACGGCTGCCGCCCGACCACGTGTTCGGGCAGGCCGAGCACGCGGCCCAGCGCGCGCACTTCGTCTTTGAACAGTGCGCGCAGCGGCTCGATCAGTTCGAAGTTCATGTGCTTGGGCAGACCGCCGACGTTATGGTGCGACTTGATCTTGTGCCCGGCTTTGCTGGCGGGCGTTTTCGACTCGATGACGTCGGGATACAGCGTTCCTTGAACCAGATACTTGACGCCCGGAATCCGCTCGGCTTGTTTTTCGAACACCCGGATGAACTGATGTCCGATAACGATCCGCTTCCTCTCCGGATCGGCAACGCCGTCGAGTTTCTTCAAAAAGCGCTTACGCGCGTCGACCACGACGACGTCGAGGTGAAGCACGTCGCGGAAAGCCGCGACCACCTCCTCGGCTTCGCCCTTTCTCAGCAGCCCGTGATCGACGAAAATGCAGGTGAGCTGCGCGCCGATGGCGCGCGACACCAGCGTCGCGGCGACCGCCGAATCGACGCCGCCCGAAAGCGCGCAAATCACCTTATCGTCGCCCACCCGGGCGCGAATCTCCGAGATCGCGCCATCGACGAACGACTCCATCCGCCACGCGTCCGTCAATCCCGCCACGCCGTACATAAAGTTGCGCAGGATCGTTGCGCCCAGCTCGGTGTGCACGACTTCGGGATGGAACTGCACGCCGTAAATTTTTCGCAGCGGATCGCCCATCGCGGCGACGTCGCACCGCTGGGTCGATGCCAGCCCGGAGAAGCCGGGCGGCAGTTCGACCACCGAATCGCCGTGCGACATCCACACTCGCGAATGCACCGGCACGTCGTCGAACAGCGGGGTATCTCGGTCGGTGACCCGCAGCGCGGCCGGCCCGTACTCCGCGCGATCGAGTTTTATGAGGTCGGCCCCGAGGTCGCGCGCCAACAGCTGCATGCCGTAGCAGATGCCCAAGATCGGCACGCCGCTTTCGACAATCGCACGATCGATGCCGGGCGCGTCTTCAACGAGCGTGCTTTCGGGGCCGCCCGATAGCACGATCGCCGCCGGCCGCCGAGCCGACAGCGCCGCCCACGTCGTGTCGTACGGCACGATCTCGCAATACACGCCCAGCTCGCGCGTACGCCGCGCGATCAGTTGACTGTACTGCGCGCCGAAGTCGAGAATGAAGACCGTCGCCGGCGCGTTGGACGCCGGCGACGGGACGCTAAGCTGCTGCAGCCGCTGCCGCCTTCAAGGCCGCGTCGTAGTCCGGTTCGCTGCCCACTTCGGGGACGATCTGCAGGTACTTTACGGTCTTGTCCTTACCGACCACCACGATCGAGCGCGCCAACAGTCCGAGTTCGCCGATCAGCAGGCCGTAGTTGCGCCCAAAACTTCCGTCGCGGTAATCCGAGAGCATCCCCAGCTTGACCTCGCCCGCTTCGGCCTTCGCCCAGCGCGCCTGCGCGAAGGGGAGATCCAGGCTGACCACCCACGCGTTGACGCCCGCGGGAAGCTCGCCGATGCGCTGGTTGAACGTATGCGACTCCAGCGAGCACACGCTCGTATCCAGCGACGGCACCACGATCAGCAGAGCCGCCCGATTCCCGTCGTCGACCAGTGTTTCGAGCGTCACCGGCACTAAGTCGCCGCCCGTGAGTGCGAACTGCGGGGCCGGATCGCCTACGTGCAGCGCCGGGCCCCGCAGCGTCATCGGCGTGCCCTTGAACGTGACCACTCCGGTCCGTTCCTCGAGATTTTGTGCGGTCATACTTGCCTCCAAGCAATGTTCTGGATTCGTTGTTTCTTAGGTTAAAACGTCGCCTAGGCGATTGGTGTCACGAGCCATCACGATTTCCATCGCGATGCGCTCGCCGACGGATACGTCGCGCCCCCACCGGTAGGCCGAGTATGGGGTATAGCGCGTTCCGGGCGAGCCCGGAATGCGCAGCGAAACGTCGTAACACACGAACTCTTTTGGGGGGCCTGCGACGATCACGCACTGCAGCGCGAACGGCCCGATAACGCCCGGCGGATTGGCCGCGGCCGCCGCCGCGACGAACCGCTCGCCCATGTCGAACGCCTTCTCCAGCATCGACTCGGTCAGGGTCGCTGCAATGTGCCCGGCTTCTTCCAACCGCATCGGCACGTCGCGCAGCGCCTCGAGCGACGACGGGGGCACGTTGCGAAAACCTTCGAGGTTCGTTTGCCGGCGCGTGTCGGTTCCGCTTAACTCAAGCTCGCCCAGCACGGGCGAGTAAAAAAAGTTGAGGTTCACCGAAGGACCGAGCGCGTACTCCTCGATCACCACGTTGTCCAGGCCCGCGTGCGCGAGCATGCCGGCTTCGACCAAACGCTCGGCGGCGGCCGCGTAGTCGCGCTCCGACGACGCGAGAAAGAAGGCGCGTTCGAAACTCACTCGAGCGTGCGGCGCCTTGACCATGACCAGCCGGTCGATCTCGCCCGGCGATGCGAACCGTTTCGGATACCGTATCCCGGCGCGGTCCAACAGGTCGTACTGATTTCCGCTTTCGTCGCGTTCTTCGGCCCGCAGCAAATGCCGGTTTCCAAAAAACGGGACCAGCATGCCGCGTTCGATCTCGTCGTACGAATACCGCTGGCGCAGGTAGACCTCAAACGAGCGATTGGGAACGAATACGACGTTCTCGGCCGCCAGCCGTTGCTGAACGTCGTCGCGCAGAATGTCGGCAAAGTCGCTCAGCTCCAGCACCGCATCCACGCAGCCGCGCGGCGGACCGGGGGACGCGCGCCGGACGAAGTGCTCGGCATAGGTACGCTCGCGCCCGGCGGCGGTCACCACCAGGTTGCGCAGGCCTTGCGCGCGCGCCCCGAACGCGACGTCCAGCGCCGAATGGCTGCCGATCGAACACAGCGCAAGCTGCGACCGGTCGTACGATGCGAGCGTGTGCGCGACGTAGTCTTTCACGCGGCGCCTATTCGACGCGAACCTTGCCCGCCATGCGCCGCCAGACGGCCGACCCATAGACGAGTACCGCGATGCTGCCGGCAATCGTCACGGTCAGCGCGACCGTCAATCCCAGCGGCGAGGGCGCGGCATCCTGAATCGAAATGCCGCCATGACCGGCCGGGAAACTCGGCAAAAGATAGGGGTACAGCGTCCCGGCCGCCTCCGCCAACAGCGAAATCAGGAACGCGGCCGACGCCGCAAAGGTCGCGAAGCCAAGCCCGCGCGCCAGCGCCGCGCGCAGCCCGATTAGCGCCGCCAGCGACGCGATCGGCACGACGTACGGCCACACCCCGGCGGGCGCGCCGCGCGTCGCAAAGGTCGCCGCGCTCGCGCCCAGGTAGAGCGCGAGCACCACCCACCACAAGCCGCGCATCAGCCGCGCCGCGCGCAGCGCCGGCGCGCCGTCGATCCGCATCACCGCAAACGCGGCTCCGTGCTGCGCCAGCGCCGCCAGCCCGAAGACGGCGATCAGCAGCGCATACGGATTGAGCAAGAACCCGAACGTTCCTTGAAAGTATCCGAACAGGTCGAGCGGAACGCCGCGAACCAAGTTTCCCAGCGCCACGCCGAACAGGACGATCAGCAGCGCGCTCGAGAGCCAAAATGCGGTATCCCAAAACTGATGCCAGAGATCCGAGTCGAGGTGACCGCGAAGCTCCATCGCAATCCCGCGAAACATCAACAGCCACAGCACCACCATAAACGGCAAATAGAATCCGGAGAACGCCGCCGCATAGGCCGCCGGAAACAGCGCGAACAGCGCTCCGCCGGCGGCGATCAGCCACACCTCGTTACCGTTCCAAAACGGGCCGATGCTGGCCATCGTCGCGGCCCGCTCGGCATCGCTGCGCGCGATGAGCGGCGAGATCGCCGCCACCCCGAGATCGTATCCGTCGAGCAGCACGTAGGCCGTCAACATGAACGCGATAACGACGAACGCGACGGTGGCCTGCACGTCAGGCCGCATCCGCCGCCGCGGCGTGCGAGGGACCGTTACCGATTTCGCGCAGGACGAGCGTTAGAAAAAGCACTCCGAGCAGAAAGTACAGTCCGACGAACCCGACGATCGTAAACAGCGTCTCGCCGCTGTTGACGGTCGGCGACGTGCCCTGCGCGGTCCGCATGATGCCGTAGATAATCCACGGCTGACGCCCGACCTCGGTAACCGTCCAGCCCGCCTCGTTGGCGACGTACGGAAACGGCATGATCAGCATCACCAGCCAGAGGATCCAGCGGGCCGTAAAAATCCGCCCCAACAGGAGGGCGAGCAGCGCAATCCCCGCGATCGCGCCGAAGATCGTCCCCAGCCCGACCATCACGTGATAGGCGTAGTACGTCACCTCCACCGGCGGCCAATACTCGCGCGCGTACGCGCTCAGGCCCTTGACGTTGGCGCGCACGTTTCCGTACGCCAAATAACTCAACAGGCCCGGCACGTAGATCGGATCGAGAAGTTTGCCGTTGGCGGTGTCGGGCATTCCGATAATCGCCAGCGGCGCCCCGCCGGTCGTTTCGAACAAGCCTTCCATCGCGGCCAGCTTTACGGGTTGATACTCGGTGACGTCGGCGGCATTGACGTCGCCGGTCGGGAACGCCGCGATCGCAGCGAAAATGAATCCGGCGATCGTTCCGCTTCGCACGAAGCGCTTTCCCAGCGCCGTTTCCCGCCCGGCCAGCAAGTAGTACGCCCCGATCCCCGCGACGATAAACGCGCCCGCCAGCAGCGCGCCGGTCAGAACGTGGGCGAACTGCCACAGCGCCCAGCGCGAGAACAGCACGGCAGCGATGCTCTGCAGCTGAAGTTTTCCACCCGTCCCGAACGCGTATCCGACCGGATGCTGCATCCATGCGTCGGTCGCTACGATGAAGAACCCCGAAAGCCACGACCCCAAGCACACCAGCACCGCGGCCCACGCTTGGAAACGCGTCGGGCGCCCCCGTCCGCCGTACAGCAGCACGCCCAGAAATATCGACTCGAGAAAAAAGGCGAAGATGCCTTCCATCGCCAGCGGCTGGCCGATAACGGCTCCGCCGATTCGCGAGAAGCCGGCCCAGTTCGTCCCGAACTGGAACTCCATCGGAATGCCGGTCACGACGCCGGCCGCAAAGTTGATCGAGAAGATCTTGGTCCAAAACCGGGCCGCGTTAGCCGTGTCGGGATCGTGCGTACGCGCCGCCTTCCACGTGTACAGCGCCACGAACGGCGCGAGGCCCATCGTGCCGATCGGGAAGAGATAGTGGAACATGATCGTGAAGGCGAACTGAATCCGGTCGGCCAGCACGGTTTCCATTACGAGGCGTTCGTACCGGTCAACAGCTTGCGGGCCTGCGGGCTGTCCTGATACTCGACGGTCAGGATCGCGCGGATGTGCGCCAACGCCTGCTTCGACTGCGCGTCGTCCATCCGCTGCAGGGTCGTATAACACCAGTACAGCAGCATGGGCAAGTCGCGATCGCGCGGGTAGACCTTGTGCATGTCGTCGATCGACTCGGCTACCAGCAGGGTGTCCGCACTCTCGCGGTTGCCGTAGTTATAGTCGAGCATGAAGTTGATATGCTTGAGCTGGTTCTCGATGCCGAGAATCGACATGCCCATGCGCCCGAAATATTCGTCCGCCGGGGCGAGCGTCGTCATGTAGGCGTCGTGCGGCATCGCCGTCACCGTGGTGATCACGCGCAGCGGCGATACCGCCTTGAGCCGCGCGACGAACGTCGCCGCGTTGTGCGCGTCGCCGGCCGTGAATCCGTCCTTGCCGGGCGAAGCCGAGTTGGCGGCCGCGATCAACTCGTTGCCCCAACTGGTCGGCAGGTGGGCGACCGGAAAGTCGGGGGCGGCGGCGCGCTGCAGCGCCAGGGTGCGCCACGCCGGGTCGTGCGTCAGCAGCCAGCCGCGCCAGTTGGCTTCGACCTGCGCGAGCATCGCATCGACGTCGCGCGGGTACGTTTGCAGGTTCGCCGTTGCGTCGAGATCGGCGAGCCGGGCCAGCTTTTCGGGATCGTCTTCGGCGTTCACGCGTTCGAGCATCGCACCGGCCTGACCGATTAGCGTAGTGTCCTCGGAATTCTTGGTGACCCACTCGCTGGCTTCGCGGACCCACCAGGCTGCCGCGTCGTGATTCGTCAGCGGATCGTAGTGCAGGCCGCTGCCGATTCGGACGGTCAACGTCGCCAGCTCGCCGTAGGCCGCATCCCCGGGATACTGCAGCGAATAGGCGCGTCCCGCATTAAAAATCGTCGCCAAATAGTATTCCTGCGCCCGGAAATTCCAGCCGCTGGCGCTCCCCTTTTCGTACGCATCCTTCATTTGCCGGTACAGCACCGCCGGGTCGGCTACTAGCGTTGCGCGAGCCGCGTACGGGACGGCGACGACGGCGACCGCCGCCAACAGCGCGGCGGCCAGATACCTAAAGAATGCTCGAGTCATCTAGGACGAGGCGCAGGTTGTTGGTGAGCAGGGCGTTTTTGATCTCGCGCGCGATGCGCCGTCCGGTCGACATCGGTTCGGAATAGTTCAAATAGGAATACGGCGAGCCATCGATAAACAGGTTCGTGCCGGCCACGATTCGAGCCGAAATTTCCATCACGTAGAACTGAATGTCCGGCGTAATGATCGTCTCGATGCAAAACGCCCCGAACAGCCCTTTCGGTCCGCAGATCTCTTGGCTCACCTTGATTACGTTATCGCCCATACGCAGCGCCTCGGCCAGCATCGATTCGCGCAGCGATACGGGCTGGTTGCCGACCACCACGTAGGACGGACTGACGTCCATGCTGCCCTGGGCGGCCGCGGGGATTCGGCCCAACGAATCGACGTTGGTTTCGTAGCGCCGGTCCATCGACATGATCTCGAGCTTATTTTCCAACGGCGAGTAGAAGTAGTGGATGTACAGCGGAACGCCGATGATGTATTCCTGGATGATGAACTCTTCTTTGAGGTGGGCGGCGCGCGCCTCGAAGTCGTTCGCATCTTGAATGAACATGTAGCCCTTCCCGCCGTTCGCCCCGTAGAGCTTGACGATAACCGGGCGGTCGATTTCGGCCCCGCTCTTGAACTGGCGCGGAAGGGTGAGCCCGGCCCGCGAGAGCCACTGCCGTTGCAGCTCGCGGCTGGCTTCCCAATCGAGCACCGCCTTGTTCCCGAAATACGGAATCGTCATCTTCTTCTGCTCTTCGAGCGAAAGGTACGCGACGAACGATCCGTGCGGTACGATAATCGCCTTTCGGCCGGCCAACTCGTCCACCCGGCTCATGAACTCCGAGTAGTTTTCGAGCGCGATCACTTCGTCGACGAAGCCGAACGACCGGTACAGCCGCTCGGTGACGCGATTCGAAATCGCCAGCGTCTTGAAGCCTTCGTCGTGCGCGCCCTTGAGAATTTGCAGCGCCGAGTGTGAGCCGAGCGTCGCGATCGTATAAGGCCGATTCATAGCTATTGTTCGTACACTGCTTTCTCGATGGCGGGATTGCATAGAATACGTTCGACCGCGGCGACCAGCGTTTCGCGCGAAACGGGCCCGCCGCCGGCGCCGATCAGGCGCCAACCGACGTACCGCCGAGCTCGGGTGACGCCGGCAATGCCTTTACCTCCCAGATGCGCGCGCACCTCGTCGCGCTCGTCTGAGTCGCCCACCCAGGCTTCTCCCGCGCGCGGCTGGGCCGCAGCCAAAACGGCGAGCCGATGCTTGTTGGGGTTGAAAATCGTCGCATTCGCGCGCACGCGGCCGGCAAACGTCGCCGGATCGCCCGCGTCTTCAAAGCGCCAGATCTCGCTGCGTTCGACGGCCTCGACGTCGAGTCCGAGCCGGCGCAACGCCGTCAGCGCGGTGTACGCCTCGTTGTCGGGAATCTTCAACCCGATCGCCACCACTCGCTCGTTCATCGCGCGTTGACCGCGTCCACGAAACTCCGATACAGCATCGAACCGCCAGACGGCGCGAGCACGTCACCGCCGTCTTGGCGTTCGAGATGGTTGAAGTTCCACGCGTCGCGTTCCGGGTGCGGCATGATCGCCAGCACGTTGCCGTCGCGGTTCACCAGGCCGGCGCATCCGAGCGCGGAGCCGTTGGGAATCGCGGCCCGATCGACGGTTCCGTCGGCGTGGGCGTACACGAACGCGAGGTGGCCGCCCGCCAGGATTTCATCCAGGTGTGCGGCGCCGGCTGCCAGCCTTCCCTCGCCGTGCGCGGCGTACGAAGGGATCAGGGCCTCGCTGTCAAGTCCGGCCGTAATCGCGCTGCGTGACGGCTCGATCGCCAGCTTCATGTACACGTGGCGGCAGACGAAATGCGGAACCGGGCCGTTGTCGGTGAACGCCGCCGTCGGCCGGCGAACCGATC
The DNA here is from genome assembly GCA_036509155.1 of Candidatus Tumulicola sp. Classification (GTDB taxonomy): domain Bacteria; phylum Vulcanimicrobiota; class Vulcanimicrobiia; order Vulcanimicrobiales; family Vulcanimicrobiaceae; genus Tumulicola. The sequence goes on from DATCGB010000402.1 coordinate 10,286, forward strand.
CGGTGCCCGGCACCAGACCCGCCTCGAGCAAGATTTGCGCGCCGTTGCAGACGCCCAGCACCAACTTGCCCGCGCGCGCCCCCTCGATAACGAAATCCATCATCCGGTCGTGGGCCGGAATCGCGCCGGCGCGAATGCGAT
>DATCGB010000403.1:0-6766 GCA_036509155.1 Candidatus Tumulicola sp.
GGCGTCGCCGGGCATGCCGGCCTATTCGGAACCGCGTCCGACGTCGCGGCGCTGTGCGAAGCGTATCTTGGCCCGCTGCGCGGGCGTCCGGCGACGCTGCTGCCGGGCGCGCTGGCGGCCGAAGCGTTGCGCCAAGCGGCCGCCGACCCGGTCCTGCGGCGCGGTCTGGGCTGGGCGCTTAAGACCAGCGACGAGAACTCGTGCGGCCCTTCGATGGACGCATCCAGTTTCGGGCATACGGGCTTCGTCGGCACGTGCGTGTGGGCCGACCCGGTGCGCGACGTGCAGGGAGTGCTGCTCACCAACGCCGTGTACTTCGGGCGGAGCGACACTCGCCCGCTGCGCGCCGCCTTTTACGAAGCGGCCCTCGCAGATTTAGGTTTGACGGCGCCGCGATGATTGCCGTTGGCCTCATGAGCGGTACGTCGCTCGACGGCATCGACGCGGCGCTGGTCGACATCCGTCCCCGCGGAGACGGCTATGCGTTGGACCTTGTGCGTTTCGAGACGGTTGCGTTCGAGGCCGGTCTGTTGCGCGCGCTGCGGGCGGCCCTTCCGCCCAACGCGGGCAGCGTCGCCGCAGCGGCGAGCCTGCATCACGCGCTCGGGGAAGCGTTTGCCGTAGCGGCGCGCGCGATTGCCGGATCCGATCCGATCGGTTACGTCGCGTCCCACGGTCAAACGGTTTGGCACGACGGGCCGCGCGCCGTGACCTTGCAGCTCGGCGACGCGTTCGTCGTTCGCGAGCGCCTGCGGGCGACGGTCTGCTACGACTTTCGCAGTGCCGATTGCGCCGCCGGCGGTCACGGAGCGCCGCTCGTTGCGTACGTCGACGCGCTGCTCTTTCGGAGTGCGCGAGAAGATCGCGTCGCGATCAATCTGGGCGGCATCGCCAACCTCACGCTCCTGCCGAAGACGGCCGATGCGCCGGTCGCGGCGTTCGATACGGGTCCGGGCAACATGCTGATGGATGCGTTCGTCGCCGAACGTACGGCCGGCGAGCGCCGGATCGATCGCGATGGCGCGCTGGCCGCCGCGGGTGAGGTCGACGCGAACCTGCTCGCCGCCATGCTGACCGACGAATATTTCGCGCAACCGCCGCCTAAAACGACCGGGCGCGAACGATTCGGCGAGCCGTTTTTCGCGCGCCACCGCGAGCGGCTGTCGCAGTTAACTCTCGAGGATGGATTGGCGACGCTGTCGGAACTGACCGCCGTTTCGCTCGCGTCGGCGGTCGATGCGGCCGGTTTCTCGGAAGCGCGTACGATCCTCAGCGGCGGCGGTGCGCGCAACCGGCACCTTGTATCGCGGATCGCCGCACGGCTTTCGCGCGCGCGCGTCGAAACTTCGGACGCGATGGGAATTCCAGCCGAAGCCAAAGAGGCGATGGCGTTTGCGGTGCTCGGTTACGAAACGCTGCGCGGGCGGCCCGCTAACGTTCCGCACGCGACCGGCGCCGGATACGCGGTGCCGCTGGGAGCGATCGCACCCTACAATCTGGCGCGCGTGTTAGCCGACTTGGAGTGCGAGTGCCGATCGTCGTAGGCGTCGATGCCGGCGGCAGCCGCACGCTGGCGGCCGCCGCGCACGATAACGACGAACCGCGGACGTTCGCCGGCGACGCCGCCAACCTGCAGGTTTGCGGCGTCGAACGGGCGGCCGAGACGATCGCCGCCGCGGTCGCGAACGTGCTCGCCGGCGAGCCTGCGGACGCGATCGCCGTCGGAGCGGCTGGGGCGGGGCGGCCCGAGACGGCGCAAGCGTTAGCGGCCGCGCTTCGCGCGCGTTTCCCCGGCGCACGGGTGGCCGTCGGCGACGACGCCCGCATCGCGCTGCGCGGTGCAGTTCCGCAGGGCGACGGCATCGTGCTGATTTCCGGCACGGGATCGATTGCTTACGCCGAGATCGGTGGCCGGAGCTTCCGGGCGGGCGGGGCCGGCTATGCTCTCGGCGACGAAGGTTCGGGTTACGCGATCGGTTCGGCGGCCTTAAAGCTTCTGCTGCGCGCGTTCGAAGGGCGCGCACCGCGCGATCCGCTGCTGGACGCGCTGGCGACCCGCATCGGGGCGGCGAGCGTGCACGAGGTCGTGGCGTTTGCGTACGGCGGATCCGTTCCGGCCGCCGTCGCGAGCGTCGCACCGATTGTGCTGGAATTCGCCGACGCCGGCGAACGCAGCGCGAACAAAATCGTGCAGGCCGCGGCGCTGGAACTCTTCGAACTGGTGCGCGCGGTTTGCCGCATGGCCGGCGCCGGCGCGACGGAACTGCCGCTCGCATTCGCCGGCGGCCTGCTGCGCGCCAGCAGCGTGTTGACCTACTTGATCGAAACGCGCATCGCCAACGAGTTGCCGCACCTGCACGTCGTCAAGGGCGGCGCCGATCCATACTTCGGTGCGCTCGCGCAGGCGCGGGACCTGCTCGCGTGAGCGGCGATCTGGCTCCGACCGAACGCAGTAACCCCGCGACCAGCGCGCTCGACCTATCGAGCACGCCCGACCTGGTCGCCCTGCTCGTCGGCGATCAGCGTGCCGCCGTCGACGCGGTGATGACCCAAACGGCGCGACTGGCCGAAGTCGCCGATGCGGTCGCCGAACGCGTCGCGCGCGGGGGACGGCTGCACTACGTCGGCGCCGGAAGCAGCGGGCGGTTGGGTGCGCTGGATGCGGCCGAAATGCCGCCGACTTTCGGAACCCCGGCGGATCTCGTGCGCGCGCACGTCGCGGGCGGCCCGCAGGCGTTGACCGGTGCCGTCGAAGGCGCCGAGGACGATCGCGACGCGGGCGATGCCGCAATGCGCCTGCACGTCGGCGGCGACGACGCGGTCATCGGCATTTCGGCGAGCGGCGGCGCCGCGTTCGTCGTCGGCGCAATCGAACGGGCGCGCGAAATTGGGGCGTATACCGTCGCACTTGTCAACGTGGATGGTTCGCCGCTGGCGCGCGCCGCCGAGCTAGCGATCGTACTCTCGACTGGGGCCGAAGCGCTGACCGGCTCGACCCGCCTCAAAGCCGGCACCGCGCAGAAGATCGCACTCAACGCGATTTCGACCGCGATTATGGTTCGTCTGGGAAAAGTGCACGGCAACCTGATGGTCGACGTGGTGGCCGGCAATCGCAAGCTTCGCGACCGGGCGTTGCGCCTGGTGCGCACCATCGCCGGGGTCGACGAACCCCGCGCGCGCGATTTGCTCGCGCAAGCCGGCGGCAGCGTAAAGCTGGCCGTCGTCATGGAACGTCGCGGAGTCGGCGCGGACGCCGCGCGCGCGCTGCTCGCGCAGGCGCGTGGCTCGCTGCGCGCGCTGCTCTGATGCTTCACGCGTTGGCCTTCGTTTTCGCCGCCATCGCGTTCGTCCCGCTGGACGACCGGCCAGTAACGGCCCAACTGCCGGCGATGCTCGGACGCATCGCCGGCGTTACCGTTAAGATGCCGCCGCCCGGCGATCTGGGCCACTATCTCACGCCCGGTAACTCGGACGCGATCGTCCGTTGGATCGACCACGAAGCGGCCGATCCCAAGAATCACGCGTTCGTGATTTCGAGCGACATGTTGGCGTACGGCGGGCTGGTGGCATCGCGCGCGCCTGGAGCAACCTATGCGGATGCATACTTTCGGCTTCAAGAACTCCGCGCGTTGCGCGCCGCGAGGCGCGACGCGTGGATCGGCGCGTTCGGCACGGTCATGCGACTCGCGCCCACCGGTGCTCCGGCGTCGAGCGGATTTTTTGCCGCCTACCCGGCGTGGACGTACCTGCAGCAGTACGCCAACCTTCACGATCCCCCGACGATCGGCGAAACGGAAACCGCGCGCAAGCTGCGCGACGAAATGACGCCGGCGGTTCTCGATGCCTACCTCGCGACGCGCGCCCGCAACCTCGCGGTCGACCGGTATCTGGTGAAGTTAACCGCGGCCGGTGCGATCGATCGGCTGGCGCTCGGTCAGGACGATGCCGGCCCGGTCGGATTGCACGTGCGCGAAGTGGCTTTGCTGGAGTCGGAAGTGCGTCAAGCCGGGCTGGACGATCGGGTTTCGATCGAACCGGGCGCCGACGAACTCGGGATGGCGTTGGTCGCGCAGGCGATCGCGCGGCGGGCGCGCTGGACTCCTCACGTTGGGGTGCGGTATTCCAAGCCGGGCGGCGCCGGCTTTCAGGATCCGCTGGAGTTCGCGCCGATCGCCGATGCGATCGGGGGCCTCATCGCGCTGTGCGGCGGCGTGCGGGACGACGATAAACCCGACGTCGTGCTGTACGTGCGCGTCCCGCAAACCAGGGCGCCCCAAGACGACGCGTTCGTCGCGGCCATGACGAACGACGTCGCGGCCGGACGCTCTGTCGCGTTGGCGGATCTTTCGTTTCTCGAATCCTATTCGACGCAGAGCGCCTTTGCGCAGCGAATCCTACGTTCGGGCCTGGCCGCCCGGCTGGATGCCTACGCGGCTTGGAACACCAACGCCAACACCGTCGGGACGGCGCTCGCCGAAGCGATTGCGGCCGGATCCGGACGGCGAAGCGGCACCTACGACCGGCTCGCGCACCGCACGTTTACGTTCGTACGCTTTGTGGATGACTACGCCTTCCACGACGACGTTCGTCCCGAGCTCAACGCGCAACTCGACGCGCGAGCGATTCCCGACCACACGCTGCTGGCGCCCGACGTCGCCGCGGAGAGCGCGGCACGCAGCCGCGCGCTGCTGTGGGGCCGAGCGCAGTCGATTCTGAACCTGCTCGACCCGGGTTATCACATCGCCGCGATGAACCTCGGGCTTCCGTGGAACCGCACGTTCGAGACGCGGATCGACGTCGGAATCGCGCCGAATCTCTAAGCCGGGCTCCTGGAACATTTGACCGCGCTGTTATGATGGAGCGGATGGACGCCCGCTTTGTCGCTACCGCCTTTGCCACCGCGATCACGATCATCGATCCGATCGGCATGATTCCGATGACGTTAAGCGCGACGGCGCGGGTCTCTGCGAAGCGGCGCAATCAGATCATCGATCAAGCGGTGCTGGTGGCCGGCGGGATCATGCTGTTCATGGGACTGGTCGGGCATGCACTGCTCGACTACCTCGGCATAACGTTGCCCGCCTTCATGATCGCTGGCGGCATTCTACTTTTTTTGATCGCGATCGACATGTTGTTCGCGCGTCCGACCGGCGCCAAGCGAACCGAAGCCGAAGAGCGCGACGCCGCCGAGGTTGAAAACCCGGCCGTCTTTCCGCTCGCGGTGCCCATGATTGCCGGCCCCGGCACGATCGCGACCGTGTTGCTGCTGGTGAACCTTTCGCACGGCGACCGGGTCGATCTCGCGATCGTGGCTTGCGCCTACGGCGCGGCATTGCTGGCCACGTGGCTGTGCATGCGGGGTTCGACGTTTCTACTGCGCTTGATAAGCAACACCGGGATTCACGTCGCAAGCCGGCTCTTAGGCATTATCCTGGCCGCGTTGGCGGTGCAGTTCGTCATCAACGGTTTGATTCAGTCGCCGCTCGTTCGGCCGTAGCCCCTGCGGCGGATTTTACTGCGCGGCGTGGTTGGCAGCCCATTCGTCGTAAACCGATTTTTCCAAAGGCGGCAGCGGCGTGCCGGGCGGAAGGGCGTAGCCGGGTTCCGGAAGCGGAAACGGCATCGGATGGGGCGGCAAATGGAACGGATCCGTTGCGGGATTGAAGCACACCGGCCAAGGGATATTGCCGTCCTCCATCGCGCCGCTGGGATACGTATATTCGTACCGGGCGTAGTAGCAGTCGCGCCCGCGATCTTGCCAGCTCCTCACCGGCGTAATGATTCCGTTGCCGTGCGAATCGCCGCTCGTGGTCGAGTGCGGGTCAAACGCATACGACTTTGAGGGCGACTCCGCGGAAGCCGGATCGATGGTCGGAATCGCGTGCGGGTCGTTGCCTTTGTTGAGCTGCGCGACTTCTCGCGCAAAGGTTGCGCGATCGCGGGTTATCGACGATACCGCCGCGCTATGCGGGACCTGCGGCGGTTGAGCCGGGGCTTGAATGGACTCGCGGGCGAGTTCGTGGCGTGCCGGCGGCCGGGCCGACGCGGGAGTGGGTCGGCGATGAACGTGCCGCTTGGGCTGGGACTTGGGGCGGGCGGGCTGGGTAACCGAGATCGTGGCCGTTTCGGTAACCTGCTCGCGCGCGCCGCGCGGTACGATCACGCGTTCGAACGCGTAAAACAGCAGACTTAAAATCACCACGTGCAGCGCAGCCGACGCAATTGCCGACCAAAGCATCGCCTTGCGGCGACGATCGCGCACTTCCGAGATCAAGAACCGGTGCTCCTCAGGCGCTCAGGTTACGCGCCGCGCCTGAGAAGCCTCTGATAAAAAAAAGGCGCCTCCCGGAAATCCGGGAGGCGCAGCGTGGTGGTGCTTGGAGGTTTGAACCCAGGTACTAGGCCGGAGGTTGGTGACGGCCGCCACGACCCGATCCGTCGCCCTGGCCGCGACCGCCGCCCGACTGGGCCTGCGCGCGGGGAGCGTTGTCCGATCGTGGTGCCCGCGCTTGCGGAGCCTGTTGCATGCGCGGAGCCTGTTGCATGCGCGGTGCCTGTTGCATGCGCGGTGCCTGTTGCATGCGCGGTGCCTGTTGCATGCGCGGAGCCTGTTGCATGCGCGGTGCCTGCTGCATTTGCGGAACGTTGTACGAGCGCGGAGCTTGCTGCATGCGCGGTGCCTGCTGCATTTGCGGAGCGTTGTACGAGCGCGGAGCTTGCTGCATGCGCGGTGCGGTCATCCGCGGCGTCTGCCGGACGGGTGCCG
>DATCGB010000404.1:0-8641 GCA_036509155.1 Candidatus Tumulicola sp.
GCCGGCCGGCTGCCCGACGGGCGGGTCGCGTTGGCGCTGCGGGGTCGCGATGGCGCGACCGTTCTGCTGGCCGTCGACGCGTTCGCCTCGCCGCCGCTGGTCACGCTGGAGGCCGGCGAGCCGGCTCTTGCGGTCGAGCCCGGCTTCGTTCGAGCCGTGGCTGCGGCGCTGCGCGGGACGACGCTGACCGCGGTCCGTGCTCGACGCGGCGACCGGCTGCTGCGGCTGAGCTTTTCCTCGCGTTCGCGCTTCGGCGTCGGCGACGAACTCGAACTCTACCTCGAACTGGTTCCGCGCTTCGGCAACCTGGTGCTGGTCAAGGGCGAGCGCGTCGTGACGGCGGCCAAGGAGTTCTCACCGGCCGACAACGCCCAGCGCGCGGTCGCGGCCGGCCTGGCGTACGCGCTGCCACCCCTTCCGCCCGAAGCGATGTTCCTTCCGAAGATCGTGGCCCAAAGCGGCGTCGAGCGCGACGCGTTTCTAGCCTTTGCGCAAAGCGACGAAGCCATGCGGGACCCGTTGTACGCGTACCGGCGCGACGGCATGTTGCTGCAGGCCCACCTCGTGCCGCTGCCGGCATTTGCCGACATGGACTGCACGCGCGAAGCGTCGCTGCTGGACGTTTTAGGCGAACTCCGCGTTCAGGACGTCGGTCTGGTGGAGCGCGAGCGGGCGGGTCGCCGGCGCCGCGCCGTGGTCAAGCGCCTGATGCAGCGCGAACGCAAGGTGCGCGACGAGCTGGCGTTACTAGCCGCCAAACGCGCGCGTGCCGCCGCCCGCGACGCGGTACGAATCGAGGGCGACCGGATCTTCGCGACGCTTCACGAGCTTCCCGAAAACGCGCGCGCCGACGCCAAGGAACGCGCCGTAAAACTGTTCGCCGAGTACAAGAAGCTCGCGGCGGCGGTTCCGCACATCGACCGGCGCGAGCGCGACGTTCGGATGGTGCTCGACGCCGTCGACGCGCTGCGCTGGGAGGCCGAGCGGATCGCTCCCGAAGATCTCGACGACCTCGAATCGGTCGTCGCGCAGATGGACCCGCACGCGAGCGCGGCGGTGCGCCCCGCACCGGTGCGCAAACGCAAACGCGCGCCGCTCGAGTTTCGGACGGCCGGCGGATCGCGCATCGTGGTCGGCCGCTCGCCGAGCGAAAATGCCGAGGTGACGTTCAAGGTCGCGCGGCCCAACGATTTGTGGTTTCACGCCCGCGGAATCCCCGGCGCGCACGTCATTCTGGCGCGCGACGACCGGTCCGAACCGCCGGAGCAGGACATCGAATCGGCCGCTTCCCTGGCGGCGTACTATTCCAAGGCGAAGACGAATCTCAAAGTCCCGATCGACTATACGTTGCGCAAACACGTTCGCAAACAGCGCAACGCCCCGCCCGGCCTCGTGTGGTTCACCGACGCCAAAACCGTCACGGTCGAGCCGCGCGGCACGCTCGTCGACTCCCCCGCAGGCAACGCCACCGCCTGACGAAGGCTTGTTAAGGAACGAGCACGATCTTGCCGATGTGCGCGCTCGTTTCGAGGCGCGCGTGCGCTTCGGCGGCGCGAGCGAACGGGTAGGTCGAATCGACGACCGGCACGATGGCGGCTCGCTGTGGGAGCAGCGGCCAGATGCGTTCGTGCAAACCAGCCGCAATCGCCGCCTTCTGGAGCGGCGTGCGCGGACGCAGGCTCGAGCCCAGCAGCGTTGCCCGCCGCCCGGTCAAGTGCCGCAGGTCGATCGTTGCGGATGGGCCGCCCTGCATCGCGATGCACGCGATCCGGCCATCGAGCGCGAGGCAGCGCAAATCGCGATCGATATACTCGCCGCCGACGATGTCGAGCACGACGTCGACGCCGCGCTCGTTCGTGATCCGAGCGACCTCGACGACAAAATCGCTCGACCGATAGTCGATCGCATCGGTCGCCCCTATCCGCAGACAGGCCGCGCACTTTTCTTTCCCGCCCGCCGTCGCGATCGCGCGCGCGCCGGCGGCCGTTGCGAACATGATCGCGGTCGAGCCGATGCCGCTCGTTCCACCGTGAATCAACACGATCTCGCCGGCTTGCAGACGAGCCCGCGAGAACACGTTGTCGTAGACCGTGAACGCGTTCTCGGGAAGCGTGGCCGCTTCGACCGCGCTCCACCCGTCGGGAATCGACAGCACCTGTCCCGCCGGCACGGCGACGCACTCGGCATAGCCGCCGCCGTTGCACAGCGCGCAGACCCGATCGCCCACCCGCCACTGCGTGACACCCGGCCCGACGGCGGCGATCGCGCCGGCAACCTCAAGGCCGAGAATCGGAGAGACGCCTTCGGGAGGAGGGTACTGTCCGCGGCGCTGCATCGAGTCCGCGTGGGAAACGCCGGCCGCTTCGACCGCGATCGACACCTCGCCCGGCTGCGGAACTGGTGCGGCCATCTCGCCGACGTACAGAACGCCGGGGTCGCCCGGCGCGTCATAAGTCACGTATCGCATACTCTCCAGATACCCGCCCTAGTCGCAATGCGATGCGGCAGGCTCAGAAGTCTTAGCTGGTGTGATATGCTAGCTGTATGAGAAAGCTAGGTGTCTTCGAGGCCAAGAATAAACTCTCGGAGCTCATCGAACAGGCGGAGCAGGGGCAAACGATCGTCCTCACTCGCAACGGTAAGCCGGTTGCCGAGTTGGGGCCTATCGGCGCCCGCTCGCGCGCGAAGGTTGCCGCCGAGCGAATCTTGAGTCTTGACTGGACGCTTGGCGAATCGGTCGTCGAGCTCGTCCGCAAAGGGCGCGCCGGACGCCCGTGAAAATCGTTCTGGACGCGTCTGTCGCGATGAGCTGGCTTTTTCAGGATGAGCGTTCGCCGTTTTCCGTTTCTGCCTTAAGATTCGTTCGCGACCGTGGAGCGATGGTACCGGCGCTGTGGTGTACCGAGATGGTGCATGCTCTTCTTAAATCGGAGCGGCGCCGTCGAATTACCGCGGAGCAGTCAGCCCTGGCGCTGGAGCTCCTGCGGTCGCTGCCGATCGTCGTCGAAACGATGGGCGAGGCACCATCGTTCTCTGAAATGACCTTGGCGCGGCGATTCGCGCTGAGTGCCTACGACGCGCGTTACCTTGATGTGGCAAGCCGGTACGGCCTACCACTGGCGACGCGTGACGAACGGCTGGCCGTCGCGGCAGAGGCGATCGGCCTGCGATGGCACCCGCCGGAACCGTGACTCCACCGTCACGTTTGAGCGTTCGGGCGCACGATTAACATCGCGTCGCCGAAAGAGAAAAAGCGGTAGCGTCGTTCGATCGCGGCGGCGTAGGCTCGAAGCATCTGGTCGCGTCCGGCGAAGGCGCTGACGAGCACCAGCAGGCTCGACTGCGGCAGGTGAAAGTTCGTAATCATCGCATCGACGACGCGGAACGCAAAACCCGGGGTGATGAAAATGTCCGTCTCGCCTTCTTCCGCGACGACCCGGCCATGGGCGGCGGCATTACCTTCGAGGGCGCGCACGACCGTCGTGCCGGCCGCGACGATCCGCCGCCCCGCGGCCCGCGCGCGTTCGATGGCTGCCGCCGCCTCGGCCGAAATCGCGTAGGCTTCGCCGTGCATCACGTGGTCGTCGATCCGATCGGCGGCAATCGGACGGAACGTCCCCAGGCCGACGTCGAGCGTAATGCGTACGATCTCGACGCCGCTTCCGGCGAGCCGATCGAGCAGCTCGGGCGTAAAATGCAGCGACGCCGTGGGCGCCGCAACGCTGCCGGGAACGCGCGCGAAAACCGTCTGATAGCGCGCCTGCGCGTCGTCCGAATCGTTGTGAATGTAAGGCGGAAGCGGCAAACGCCCGGCGCGGGAGAGGAACGTTTCGAACGGGACGCGCAGGTCGAACGCAACCTCCCGAGCGCCGCCGTCCAACTCGTGGACGATGGTGGCTTCGGCATCGCCGCCGAAACCGACCCGATCGCCCGCGCGAAGCCGTCGTGCCGGCCTGGCCAGCGCGATCCACGCGAGCGCGTCGCCGCGATAACGCTTAGAATCGCCGGGATGGAGCAGGAGCAGTTCGACCCGCCCGCCGCTGGGAATGCGCCGGCCAAAAAGCCGCGCCGCAATCACGCGCGTCTCGTTGAGCACTAGCACGTCGCCCCTACGCAAATAGCGCGGCAGGTCCGTAAAGGTCGCGTCTTCGAACGCCTCGCCGGCCACGACCATCAAGCGGCTGGCGTCGCGAACGGCCGCGGGCTTCTGCGCGATCAGTTCCGCCGGTAGGTCGAAGCGGTAGGCGTCGCTGCGCCGTTCGTCGGTCGTCAGTCGCTGCCGATCGCGGTTCCGGGGAAGTAAAACGCGACGATGTCACGCGCCGAGCGGCCCGCCAGCGCCATCCCCTGCGCGCCCCACTGACACATGCCGACGCCGTGTCCCAGACCGCCGCCGTCGATCTGCAGCGCTTGCGCGTTTGCGTCCGCGCGCACGTTACTAATCAGCAGGCTGCGCACCACTCGCGAACCGAGGCCCAGTCGAAACGCGCTGCCTTTGATCTGCGCGCTGCCGCGGTCGGCTACCAGGTCGAAGGCGCGCACGCGGCCGCTGCCGTCCAGCGCCGTCACCGCAACGCTTTGCAGGGTTCCGACCGGTGCGAGCTGCGAAGCGAACCGCTGCGCGATGGCCGCCAGTCCGACGCTGGCGGTCCAGCGGTAGTTCGGCGACTGCGTGCAGTACGGACAGACCACGCCGGCCAGGTACGGGAAGAACGACCCGCCCCACGCGTCCGCCGACGATTCGGTATGTCCGCCGCAGCACGACGAATAGGCAACCGACGCAAACGCGTCGCCGAAGCGTACGACCTGTCCGGCGGTCGCATCGACCGCCAGTCGCCCGGCCGGCGATTCGCCCGCCAGCCCGGGATAGACCTGATCGACTTCGGAGGGCACGACGTCGTACGTGCGGCGCGGATTGCTGCGCTGCAACACGTAGGTGCGCGCGCAAATCGCCTGCGCTTGCAGCGCCGCCGGCGCCCACGACGGCGGCATTTCGTGCGGCACCACGGCGTAGAGGTACTGTTCGAGGTCGACCAGGTTAACGATCTCGCCGTCTGGCGTTCGCGAAAAACTGCCGCGAAACGGGCGCCCGTTGAAAACGAAGCTTTTGCCGTCGGAAGCGGCTTGCGCATCGCCCCGGCCGAGCAGCACGCGCAGCGAGGGCGTCGCGCTGTCGATCGCTGGGTCGGCCTCGCTTTGCGCGCGGGCGGCCCGCGGCCAAGCCGCGGCGCCCGCCGCTAGCGCTAAGAAAAACGCTCGGCGCAACCTGGCCGTCCGATCACAACAGGCGCTCCTGAATCGACCGCCGGTCCGGCACGCCGAGATGGCGGTACGCTTCGGGCGTGGCGCGGCGTCCCGACGCCGTGCGGATGACGAAGCCGTGTTTGAGCAGGTACGGCTCGACCACGTCTTCGAGCGTTTCGGCGTCTTCGGTCAGCGTGGCCGCGATCGCCGCAATCCCGACCGGGCCGCCGCCGTACTGTTCGACGATCGTGCGTAAGAATGCGCGGTCGAGTCGATCCAACCCCAGTTCGTCGACGCCTTCGCGCTGCAGCGCTTCGACGGCGACGTCGGCGGTGATCCGGCCGGCCGCGCGCACTTCGGCAAAGTCTCGAACGCGCCGCAGCAGCCGGTTGGCGATACGCGGCGTTCCGCGGCTGCGCCGCGCAATCGTGGCCGCGCCGGGGTCGTCGAGCGGCACGCCGAGCACGCCGGCGGAACGGCGCAGGATGCGTTCGAGTTCCTCGGGCGAGTAATAGTCGAGATGGTGGACGATGCCGAAGCGCTCGCGCAGCGGCGCGGTCAACATGCCCGCGCGGGTGGTCGCGCCGATCAGCGTAAATCGTTTGAGCGGCAATTTCAGAGTCTTGGCGTACGCGCCGCGATCGACCACGAAGTCGATTTGAAAATCTTCCATCGCTGGATACAAGAACTCTTCGACGACTCGCCCGAGACGGTGAATTTCGTCGACGAAAAACACGTCGCCGTCTTCGAGTGCGGTAAGGATGCCGACGAGATCCTTGGGCTTTTCCAGCGTCGGGCCGCTGGTAGGCCGAAAGTTGGCGCCGAGTTCGCGCGCGATCAGGCCGGCCAGCGTCGTTTTCCCGAGTCCCGGCGGGCCGTAAAACAGCACGTGCTCGATCGGTTCGCCGCGGCGCTTGGCCGCGTCGATCGAAATCCGGAGATTCTCGACGACGGTTTCCTGACCGACGTAGTCGTCGAACGTTCGCGGCCGCAGGCTCGCGCCATAGACTTCGTCTTCGAGCGTGTCCTGCGGGTCGACAATTCGATCGGCCTCGTCCGCGTCCGACGGCGCCGCGCCGGCCGTCGCGCGCGCGTCGTCCGGTCCGAGAAGCCGCTTGCGCGCGCTGCCTTCGCTCATGTGCTGCCCTTCGACGCTTTGCGCCGATACATCTCCGCTAGCAGCGTTTCGGCTTCAATGATGTTCGGATGGGCTTCGAGCGTGTCGCGAATCATCGCTTCGGCTTCCGGGCGTTTGTACTCGAGCTGCAGAAGCACGGCGAGCGCTTCGCCCGCAAAGTCGGGAATCTCGGCGACCGACACCGGCGGGGCATCCTGAATCAGCAGAAACTTCGCAACTTTACCCTGCAGTTTCGCCACGATGTCTCGAGCTTTTTGCTGCCCGATCCCGGGCAACGTTTTGAGGTAGCCGTGGTCGCCGCGATCGATCGCCCGCGCGATCGCCGACATCGGTTGCGAGAAGGCGCGCGCGGCCGATCGGGGGCCGATCGACGCCACCGTGATCAGCGCTTCGAAGAAGTCGCGTTCGATCGCATTGGTGAACCCGTAATAGGCGAACCGGCCGCTGTTGCCGTCGAGGTTCACCACGGCGTGGATTTCGAGCGTCACGGCGCTCCCGGGTTCGGACGGAATCTTTTCGGCGATGCACGGAGGCAGCACGATCTCGTAACCGAGACCGCCGGCTTCGACGATGACCGCGTCGCCCACGCGCTCGACGAGCGAACCGGCAATCCGCGAAAACATCGCGACGCTACCCGATCCGGCGCTCGGCCATGTTGAGGAACGCGAGCGCGAGGGCCAGCGCGTCGGAGACGTCGTCCGGCTTGGGCGCGACGCGCAGCCCGAGCATCTGGGTGACCATCGCGTTGACCTGTCCCTTGCGCGCGCTCCCCGAGCCGACCAGCGCCCGTTTAACGTTCGCGTGGCCCAGCGTGTACACCGCTACCCCGGATTGTGCGGCCGCCAGACACAGCACGCCGCGCGCGTGCGCCATAAGAATCGCGGTGGCTGGATTGCGATAGCTGGTGTAGAGTTCTTCGATCACGATCGACTCCGGCTGCGTCTGCTCGATGACGTCGCTCATTCCGGCGTGCAGCTCCCGCAGCCGCCCTTCGAGCGTGCCGCCGACGCGCGGCGCCACGATGCCCGCTTCGACCAGCCGGACGCGGGCGCGCGAACTCTCGATCACGCCGTACCCGGTGGTTCGCAGCGCGGGGTCGATTCCGAGAATGCGCACGCTTACGGCGGCGCGCTGCCGTTGACGATTAACGTGACGCCGGAACCGGGTTTCAACGGCGTGCCCGCGCCCGGATTCGTGCCGACGACCCGGCCGCCGGCCCCGGCCGACGTCGTGTACTGCACGTTTCCAAAAACGTAGCCGTAGGCCGCGAGCGTCGTCTTGGCTTTATCGACCGGCATGCCTTCGGTGTCGGGGACTTCTCCCGAAACCGACAGGGTGAGCGTGACCGTCGAACCTTGCGAGAGCTGCGTGGCAGCCGGCGGATCCTCGCCGACGATCGAGCCGTTGGCGGTCGTTTGGATTTGGAACTTCACCGCGGCGCGAAAACCCGCGCCGGTGACGGCCTGGATGGCGTCTTGATAGTCTTTGCCCGTAGCCGCCGGGACGGCGACTGCCGGCTGGCCGGCGGGCGGCGCGGCGGGCACGCTCGCGATGCCGGTGCTGACCACGGCGAAAACGACGCCGTTCTTTTGCGTCTGCTGACCGGCGGCCGGATTTTGCGACGCGACGGTGTCCGCCGGGACGCCGTTAATCGCCGCCTGCTGCGAGGTGTCCAGCGTGATGCCGAGTTTCTGCGCGAGCGCCCGCGCCTTGTCCACCGGCATGCCGGCGAAGTTGGGCACGGCGACCAGCGTCGGGCCGTTGGAAACGATCAGCGCGATTCGGCTGCCTTGCCGGACCTGCGTTCCGGACTTGGGCTGCTGATCGACGACGTTGTCTTTGGCGCTGTTGTCGAACTTCCGCACGACGCTTACGGCGAATCCCTGTGCCTGCAAGGCGCGTTGCGCGTCGACGACCGAGAAGCCGCGGTAGTCCATAAGCCCGACCAGCGGCTTGCCGTTGCTAACGACCAGCTCGATCAGCGAATCTTTGGCGACCTTCGTGCCGGCCAACGGATTTTGGCGAATTACGTGGTTGGCCGCGACGGTGTCGCTGGGACCCTTTACGAAGCGGACGCGCAGCCCGTCGTTGACCGCCGCCTGCTGGGCCTGCGCGTCGCTCATGTTCGTGTAGTTGGCGACCGCGATGGTCGTGTCGAGACTGGGTAGCGGCCGGCCGAAAAGATAGTACCCGGCGCCGGTGGCGGCCAGCAGAAGCGCCGCCAGCACGACGATAATCCACGGGCTGCGGCGCGCGCCG
>DATCGB010000405.1:0-2250 GCA_036509155.1 Candidatus Tumulicola sp.
GGCGTCGCCGCCGCAGTCGCGCAGCAGGCGCAACGTCTCGTTTTCCGAGTTCGTGCCCGGAAAGACGAGGACGGCGATCCGCTTGCCGCGCTCGGCGCTCACGGAAAGATCTCCGCTAGCGGCTTCGACCAGACGTCGTACAAGGCGGCGACCTCGAAACTCGTCCCGTTCACCAGCAGACGCGGCGCTCCGATCGTCGTTCCGACTTTAAGGATGCCCGTTAGATCGAGCAGGCCGTCGTCGCTAACTTCGCACAAAAATCCACCCGCCTCGCACAGCGGGTTGCCGAAATCGAGTTCCGCACCCAGGTGCCGGCCCGCGATTCGTGCGTCGAACGCCATGCGTGCGAGCGCCGTCAGCATGCCGCCGTCCGAAATTGCCCGGCACGAAAGCAACACGCCCGCGGAAATCGCATTTTCGACGATTCCAATCGCGGCCCGCTCGGCATCGTATGAAATTTCCGGCAGCGGAGCGTCGACACCGAGCACGTCGGCCAGCACCGAACCGCCGATCGCCAGCTCCCGGCTGCCGACCCACAACAGCGACGAACCCGCGCGTTTAAGCCCCGGCGTCACCGCCCGCGACACGTCGGCGAACGCGCCCACGCACGCCACGATTGCCGAAGCCGGCACGGCTGCTTCCACCTTGGATTCGTTATACAGGCTGACGTTGCCGGAAACGAACGCCAATCCCAGTTCCCGCGCCGCATGACCCAGCCCATCGATCGCCGCGACCAGTTCGCCGTACTGTTCGGGCTTGCGCGGGTTGCCGAAGTTCAAACAGTCGGTCAGTCCGATCGGCCGCGCACCGACGGCGATCGTGCGCCGGACGGCTTCGAGCACGGCCATCTCCGCCGCGTACCGCGGGTCGATCCGGCCGTAGCGCGGATTTCCCGCGACGCTCAGCGAGACGCCGAGCGGCGAACCCGGCACGGGTGCCAGCACGCCGGCGTCGGCCGCCCCGCGCGGGATCGCGGTCGCCCCGCGAACGACCCAGTCGTACCGCCGGTAGAGCGGCTCGCGCGAACACACGTCGCGGTGCGCCAGAACTTTCGCAAACAGCCGCTCGACGTCGACGGCGGGCAGCTCGCGATCGCTCGGGTCGTGCCGAATCGCTTCCACGTAGGGCAGTTCGTCGACGATCGAGCCGGTAAGAAAGTCGATGTCGACGTCCATCACGACGCGGCCGCGATGGCGCAGCACGTAGCGCTTTTCGGCGGTTACCTGGCCGACTACCACGGCGCTCGCGTTGTACGCAACTTCGGGCAGCGTGAACTCTTCGTTGTAAATGCGCAGGACGTCGTTGGTGACGTCGGGCGGCAGGACCCAAAGCAGTCGCTCCTGGGCTTCGCCGACGGCGATCACCTCCGGCGGCATCCCGTCAACCGCCACGTTGACCGCGTCGAGATTCACGTCGGCGCCAAAGCCGCCGCTCGAAACGATCTCCGCCGAGCAGCCCATAATTCCGCCCGCGCCAAGGTCTTTGAAGCCGGCGGTAACGTTACGCTCGCGCAGAAGTGCGAACACGCGATAGCTCGCCCGCATCAGGACATTCTTCAGAAACGGATCCGGAACTTGCACGGCGCCTTTGTTGGCCTCTTCGTCGGCCGCATCGAGCGTAACCGACGAAAACGACGCTCCCCCAAAACCGCTCGGATCGGTCGCTTTTCCGACCAGCACGATGTCCCACCCGGCGGCACCGGACGGCGCGCGGGAGTGGACGATCTCGGACTCCTTGACGATACCCAAGGCCACCACGTTGACCAAGCAATTGTCGTCGAACCCCGCGTCGAAGAACGCGTCGCCGGCAAGATTCGGTACGCCGATCGCGTTGCCATACGCCGAGATGCCGTCTACCACGCCGCGTGCGACGTAGCGCTGATGCGAGGCGGGATCGTCGACGCATCCCAACCGCAGCGGGTCGGCAACGGCGATCACTTCGGCGCCCATGCACAAGACGTCGCGAACGATCCCCCCGATTCCGGTCGCGGCGCCTTCGAAGGGCACCACTTGCGAGGGATGATTGTGCGACTCGTGCGCGACCACGATGCCGTAGCGTTCGCCGGCGTGTTCGCCCAGATGGAGGACCCCCGCGTCTTGGCCCGGCCCCATCACGACGTTCGCACCGTCCGTCGGCAGTTTCTTGAGATGATGGCGGCTCGACTTATAGCTGCAATGTTCGCTCCACTGCGCGTCGAACGCATGCAGCTCGACGACCGTCGGGTCGCGCCCGAGCCGCTCGGCGATCCGG
>DATCGB010000406.1:0-3725 GCA_036509155.1 Candidatus Tumulicola sp.
CCACGGGCGCGTGAGCACGACGTAACCGCCTCCGCCCAGCGGCACCGATTCGCCGGCGTCGTTGACGATATCGGCCGCAATCCCGGGCAAAGGATGGGTCGCGCTGCCCGGCAGCAGCGTCGTGATGCCGGGCAGCGGCGCGATCATGATGCCGCCGGTTTCGGTCTGCCACCACGTGTCGATTACCGGAGCGCGATTGCCGCCGATCCACTCCCGATACCACATCCACGCCTCCGGATTGATCGGTTCGCCGACGGTCGAGAGCAGGCGCAGCGACGAAAGGTCGTGTTTGGCCGGATACTGCGAGCCCCATTTCATAAAGGTGCGGATCGCCGTCGGCGCGGTGTAGAGGATCGTGATTTTGTAGCGCTCGACGATTTCCCAGAACCGGTCCTTGTCGGGGAAATCCGGCGTGCCCTCGTACATGACGCTGGTGGCGCCGTTGGCGAGCGGTCCGTAGACGACGTAGGAGTGCCCGGTTACCCAGCCGATATCGGCGGTACACCAAAACACGTCGCGTTCGGCCTTCAGGTCGAAGACGAGTTCGTGCGTCATGGCGCACTGCGTTAAGTAACCGGCGCCGGCGTGCTTGATTCCCTTCGGCTTGGCCGTCGTACCGCTCGTATAGAGAAGAAAGAGTAAGTCCTCGGCGTTCATCGGCTCGGGATCGCAGGACGACGGCTGACCGGCAACGACTTCGCTCCACCAGCGGTCGCGTCCGTCGCGCATGTAAACGGCGTCCTCGATGCGGCTGGCGACGATGCAGTGCCGAATCGACGGCGTGCGTTCCATCGCAACGTCGCAGTTGCGTTTGAGCGGGACCTTGTGGCCGCGGCGCCAGCCCCAATCGCAGGTAATCAGCGCGACGCACTCCGCGTCGTTGACGCGATCGACGATCGATTCGGGTGAAAAGCCGCCGAAAATCACCGAGTGTATCGCGCCGATGCGGGCGCACGCGAGCATGGCGACCGGCAGTTCGGGAATCATCGGCATGTAGATCGCGATGCGGTCGCCTTTACGTATGCCTAGCCGGCGCAACCCGTTAGCGAACCGGCAGACGTCGTCCAGCAGCACTCGATATGTGACCGTGCGGCGGTCGCCCGGTTCGCCTTCGAAAAAATACGCGATGCGGTCGCCGTTGCCGGCGCGCACGTGCCGGTCTAGGCAGTTGACCGACACGTTGAGTTCGCCGTCGGCGAACCACTTCGCGTACGGTTCGTTCCACTCCAACGTCGTCGCGAACGGCGTCATCCATTCGAGCTTACGCGCCCACGACGCCCAAAATTCGAGATAGTCTTTTTCGGCGAGTTCGTAGATGCCGGGCTGGGCGTTTGCCTGCTCGGCGAACGCGAGCGGCGGCGGGAAGCGCCGCGTCTCTTCGAAGAGCGTTTCGATGGCGGTCGCATCAGTGCTCATGAGGCTGACGATTTTAACGAGGCTGCCCGTTCGCGCCTGCCGAACGTTTCAACGTGTTCGGCTGGAGTGCGCTCGCGCTGGCAGTTCTGACCGCGACCGCGAGCCCCGGGCTGGCGGGGGTCCGCTACGGCGCGCCGGCCCCCGACTTCGCAATCCCGAAGACGCGCGGCACCGGCTACCTGCACGACTTGCGCGGGCGCGTGGTGGTCGTCAATTTTTGGGCGACGTGGTGCGAGGCGTGCACCGCCGAAATGAAATATTTCGTGCGCGCCCAACGATCGTTCGGCAACCGGGTTGCCGTCCTCACGGTGTCGTCCGAGGCCCACGACGTGGCCGCCAGCTATTTTCGGCTGTGGAACGTCGGGCTGCCAGTCGTTGAGGATGTTAAGGGAGCGATTTCTCGCGCGTACGGCGTGTCCGAGATCCCGGTGACGCTGGTTCTGACCCCGAACGGCGCCGTCTCCTACGTCTCGGTGGGCGGCCTCAGCTGGGAAGAACTCAGGGAAGCAATCGAGCAGGCCGCCGCCTCGCCAGCTCCCAGGAGCGAACCGAATCCTAGCACTCCAGCGGCAAGAGTGCTACAGTAGGAGGCTATGAGGCAAGAGCAGGGGGGTCTCGACAAGCGCAAAGCCTATATTCTTGCGACCGTCGTGTACGAATACATCGCGACCGCCGAGCCGGTCGGATCGCAAACCCTCACGCAGAAGTATCATCTGGGCGTGAGCTCGGCGACGGTCCGTAACGAAATGGCCGAGCTGGAAGCGGGCGGTTACCTGGTTCAGCCGCACACGTCGGCCGGACGTGTTCCCTCGGACGCCGGTTATCGGACGTACGTGGACCGGCTGATGGAACCCGAAGAGCTGGGTTCCGACGAGCGGCGCCGCATTCGCGACGAACTGCACGACGCCAGCCGCGAACTCGACGATATCATCGACAGCACCACGCGCCTGCTCGGACGGCTCTCGAATAATCTCGCGTTCGTCACCAAGCCGCATCAAGAAACGCAGACGTTCAAGCACATTCAGTTAATCTGGCTT
This sequence comes from Candidatus Tumulicola sp., assembly GCA_036509155.1. GTDB lineage: Bacteria > Vulcanimicrobiota > Vulcanimicrobiia > Vulcanimicrobiales > Vulcanimicrobiaceae > Tumulicola. Next base: position 2,454 of record DATCGB010000406.1, read on the forward strand.
TCGCCGCGCACGGGCGTGGCGATCGTCGTGACGTCGCTCGGCGTCGCGGCTCAGAGCCTGTTCGAGTTGTCCGCCGAAATGCGGGCCGATGACCTGACCCGTTTCTCGAACGCGCTGAACGATCGATTTGCCAACCGCCCGCTGCGCGACGTGGTCGAGGGCGACGTCGTCAAGTCGGCCGACGAGATCGGCGCGCACGAGGATCTGCGCGGCGCCGTACTCGCCGCGTTCGCGTCGGCCCGTTCGAGCGAGCAGCCGGCGTTCGCATCGGCCGGAGCGCAGAACCTGCTCGATCAACCCGAGTTCCACGACTTGCGAAAACTGCGTTCCATCTTGCGGATCGTCGAAGAACAAAAGACCCTGTACGAAATCGTCGCGGACGCGATGAGTGCCGAAGCCCCCAGCGTGAAGATCGGACACGAGCTCGGCAGCGAAGAACTCGCGGATCTGTCCGTCGTTACCGTTCCGTATCGCTTCGGACCTAACGCGTTGGGCATGTTGTCGATCCTCGGGCCGCGGCGGATGCCGTACGCCCGTTTATTCGCGGTGGCGTCGAGCACCGCCGAAAGCCTGAGCGAACGTCTTTCGGACGTCGAGCAAACGTAACGAAGCTTCATGCCCACGAAGGATTACTACGAGGTTCTCGGCATCGCTCGCGATGCGTCGGGGGACGAGATTAAACAGGCGTATCGCAAGCTCGCACGCAAGCATCATCCCGACGTTTCGCAGGACAAGTCTGCGGCCGAGTTGCGCTTCAAAACCATCAACGAAGCGTACGAAGTTCTTTCCGACCCGAACAAACGCGCGCAGTACGATCGTTTCGGCGCCGTCACCAACGGCGCGGGCGCGGAGCAGGCCGATTTCGGATTCGGCGGTGGGTCGTTCGGCGATATATTCGACATGTTTTTCGGCAACGTGCGCGGCGCGACGCAGGCTCGCCGGGCGGGACCGCAGCGCGGTTCCGACTTGCGCTACGATCTCGACATTACGCTCGAAGAAGCGTTTGCCGGAGCGAGCAAAGAGATCCATTTCAATCACCTCGCGCAGTGCGACGTGTGCGCCGGTACCGGCGCGCGCCCCGGGACGCTGGTGACGCCCTGCGACCGCTGCAGCGGAAGCGGCGTCATGCGCGCCGTCCGGCAGACGCCGCTGGGTCAAATCGTCACGCAGACCACCTGCACGCGTTGCGCGGGTGAGGGCCACGTCGTCGAACGTCCTTGCGAAGCTTGCGGCGGTCAGGGACGTCGCGAACTCGAACGGTGGCTGACGGTG
>DATCGB010000407.1:0-4786 GCA_036509155.1 Candidatus Tumulicola sp.
GCGCAACAGCGGCCAATACTCGGGCAGCAGTCGCAGCGTCACGAGCTTGCCGATCGGACCCGGTTTGGTTCATTAGGTTGATCGTGTCTTCGAAGTTGGGGATGCGCGTGCCGCTACGCTATTCGAGCGCGACGCCGCGCGTTTCTGGCGCCCAAATCTGCGCGATCGCCCAACCGGCCGCCGACAACGCGAGCGCGCCGCCGACGATCCACCCGATGCCATAGCGTGCGAGTACCAGCGGCAGCGCAAATGTGCCGGCGAAGGCGCCGATGCGGCTGACGGCCGCCGCACATCCGGTCGCACTCGCGCGAATCGACGTCGGAAAGAGTTCGACCGGATATGTTAGTTCGAGGCCGGCGGCAGCGCCAATTGCGACCGCGTAGGCAACGAAGCAGCCGACCACGACACCGGTCGAGCCGTGCGCCGCGAACAACAAGGCAAACGCTACCGTCGCAACCGCGAAGCCTGCGATGCAGAGCGGCCGCCTTCCCCAGAGTTCGACCAGCGGTAGCGACAGCAACGAACCAACGAGAAACGCGACGGTGATCGCGAGGCTGCCGATCGGGGAATCCTGCGCGCCCAGGCCGAGCGCGGAGAGCACCGCCGGCGCAAACGCATAGATGGCGAACAGCGGCACGACTTGCAGCAGCCACATCGCCGAAACGAACGCGAGCGGTCCGCGAAACTGCGCCGAGAACAGCGCGCGAAACGCGGCTCGCGGCGCTCGTCCACGCTGCATCGCCTGCCACATCGGACTCTCCGGCGCGCTCGCGCGCAACAGCAAGCCCGCCGCTGCGAACGCCGCCGGGCTCGCGAGAATCCAACGCCACGCATTGGGTCCGAGATGCTGCAATCCGTAGCCCGCGCCATACGCTACCGCGGCGCCGACGAACCACGCGACCTGCATTCCGTTGAGGGCGGCTCCGCGCCACGCGGCCGGAACCGATTCGCCGATCAACGCCGCGGCAATGGGATAATCCGCGCCGATCGCCACGCCCAGGATGAGTCGCAGCCCGACCAGCTGCCACACGTCGTGTACGAAGGCTTGCGCGACGCACGCCACCACGAACACCGCCAAATCGGCAATCATCAGAATGCGCCGTCCCAGCCGGTCGGTGAGATGGCCGAAGATGGGCGCCCCGATCAAAATTCCGAGCAGCGTCGCGGCGGCGACCCAGCCGGCCGCCGTTGCATCCAGCTTGAAATGCGGCTGCATCGCGACCAGCGCCAGGCCGACCGAACTGAGAATGTATCCGTCGCAGAACAGGCCGGCGTTGGCGTATAGCAGCAGCCCCCGCTGCGAACGCGTCACCCGCCGTGCGGCTCTTGTTGCGCGATCTCGTAATCGACGTGGGCTCGCAGCGTATCGAGCGTCATCGAACCGCTATCGAGCACCCACGCATGGAACGTTCGAATGTCGAAGGCTTTGCCGAGCCGCTTTTGCGCGTGTTCGCGAATCTGCAGCAGCGTGAGTTCGCCGGTTTTATAGGCCAGCGCCTGCGCGGGCATGTCGGTCGAGTAGCGCAGCGTTTCGGAGGCGATCTGCGCGTCGCTGAGCGTGAGGTTGTCGCGCATGTACGCGCTCGCACCTTCGCGGCTCCAGTGCATCGCATTCATGCCGGTATCCACCACGAGCCGAACGGAAACCATCAAATCCTGCATCAAGCGCCCCGCCTTATCGTACGGGGTCGAATAGACGCCCATGTCCCAGCAGAGCTGCGAGGCGTACTCGCCCCAGCCTTCCACAAAGCCCGTTTCGCTGGAATCGTAGCGCCGCACGTTGGGCAGCGCCGTGTTTTCTTGCTGCAGCGCGATCTGAAAGTGATGGCCGGGAATCAGCTCGTGGCAGATCAGCGCGCCGGCGCCGAGTGCCGAAGTTCGCTCCGGATGCCACGCGTTGTAAAGATACTCGCCCTTCGGTTGGTCCGCCGTCGGTGGGCTGTAGTAACCAAATGTCTGGGAGCCGGCCAGCTCTTTCGGTAAGGGCGCGACGCCAAACGGCGCGGTCGGCATGTGCGCGAAGTACCGCGGCGCCGCCGTCGCCGCGCGCTGCATATACACCTCGAGTCGTTCGCCGAACGCTTCGGGCGTCGGCAGAAAAAACTGGCTGTCGGTAGCCAGAAAATGTTTGAACGCCGTGAGGTCCCCGGCAAACCCGACTTCGCGGCGAATGTCGTCGATCGCTGCGTTCGTCGTTGCGACGCTTTGCAGTCCCTGAGCGTGCAGCTTTTCGGGCGTCGTCGTCACCGTCGTTTCCGCGACGACGAGATAACGGTAGTAGGCGTCGCCGCCCGGGTACTGCCAGAGCCCGACGGGCGTCGGCGCGCCCTGCCGGTAGTCGCCTTTGAGGTAATCCGCAACCCCCTGAAACGCCGGCCCGACCTGAAATTGCGCCGCATTCTGCGCGCCGGCGCGCAGCGACGCGCGTTGCGCCGGCGCGAGCGCCTGCAGGCGCTCTTCGCTCGGCACCAGCGCCGCGGCCTGGGTCGGCTGCGCGTAGCCCTCGTAGACCGCTTGCGCCGCATCGATTTCTGCAACGGGCAAAACAACGCCGTGTGCGTGCTGACCGCGCAGAAGGTCGCCCAACGATCGGACGTATGCCGCGAATTGGTTCAACAGCCCAACGTAGCGCGTCGCGTCGGCGTCGTTTGCGAACTTGAACGTCGCGAACGTCTGCGCCAGGAACCCCAGTCGCAGCCCGCCCATGTAGGGCGTCGCTTGCTGCGCCAGCCAGTAATACTTGGCCGACGTCGCTTCCTTTCCGGCCAGGTATTGCAGCGTACGCAGTGTCAGCCACCGGTCGTGATCGAGCCCGGGGGCGTCGATGCGGCCGAGATCGTCGAGCATGCCTTGCGCGAATGCCGCATCGGCCTGCGCGTTCGCGTAGGTCGTCGGACGAATCGTCTCGATCGGTAGACCGACCTCCGCACGTAGCTGCGGGTCGGTCTGCAGCTCGTGCTGCCAGTAACGCTCGGCCAACGCGTCGAGCGCAGCGCCGCCGTTATTCACCGCGACCAACGGCATTGCCACCGAGAGATTCAGGGTAATCGCAAGCAACCACGATAACCACATGCGCCTTCCTCTTGCTTCCCCCGCAGCCAGTGGCTCCCATCAAGCATGCTAAACCGGACGTCGATCGGTTCATGCCCGCGACTTCGAACTCGCGGGAAAGTTCGACGCTACGCCTCGAGCGCCTAGCTCGAGGACGCCAAGCCGAAACTCTAGAGTTAGTCCGAGCGGGGGATGAGGTGGTCGGCTACCATTAGCGTCCAAGGATGGTCGGGATGGTGATCGGGCGGGAACGGCGTGTCTTTTTCGAGGTGTTGCCGGTGTCCGCACAACGAGCACGCATAGTCACCGTCCATCTCGACGGGCTGACCCTCGGTTCCCGAAACTTCGGCCACTGATTTTTCTCCTTCTTGCGCGCGCGCCAACAACGATTCTTTCCTCCCTCCGGCCGCTTCAAACCCATGCCGGCATAGCGAGGTTGGCGGCGCTTCGAATTTATTCAGGTGGGCGGCGGGAGATCGAGGTCGACGATCAGTGCGGAATGGTCGGTCAACCCTTCGGCCCGGAAGCCGTGGTCGTACTCGGCGTTGCGGACGTCCGGCAGGAGCGCCCGCGAAACGAACGCTTTGTCAATGCGCCAGCCGTTGCGGCGCCTCGGCCCGGGAGTTTTTCGGAACGGATACCAGCTGAAGTCGAGCTGGCCGGGATGTCGGTGCAGCCAGGCTTCGGTCCAATGGTCCTCCAGCTCGCGATACAGGTCGGTCGTGCTGAACTCGTCGACCTGGCGCGCTCCGCCAAGATTGGCTTCGATGTCGGTGTCGTTTCGCCCCGAGTTGAAGTCGCCGATCGCCAGCGCCTTGATTTTTGCGTCGTCGCACTGCCGCGCAAGCGCGATCAGGCAGCGCAGGTGGACGCGCTTGCGATCTTGGCCTGGAAGATATGCGCCAAATACCCGGAGGGTTTCAAAGCGCGCTTCCAAGATGGCGTTAGGATAGTCGGAATCGTCCAAGCCGAACGGGTTGCGAATGCTCCTAAACGGCTCCCCCGCCGCGATCAACACGCCGTTGCCGCGGTGGCCGTGAGTGCCCGCTTGATGCGGCAGCCCCCCGCGCTCGAGCAGCCTGCTCAGACGGGCGCCGGCCGCATTGTCGCGGAACTCGGCGATGACGACGACGTCGGGGTCGTGGCGAATGCAGCGGTCGGCGATTCGGTCGATCAGCGAGCCGCTTCCGCCAGCGCGCACGTTGACCGCCAAAACGCGCACCGCTGCGTTCGGCGTGTGCAACTACGAACCGGTGTTGGCAGCGGGGATCACCGCGCGACGAAGGCTAGCGGCGGACGGTCTTGCGAACCGCGGCTTTGCGTCTGGCGGTGCTTTTTTTGGCGCAAGGAAAGAACGTCCTGTCGGCTTAGTTTTAACCGAGCGCCTTGTGAACGGGATCAAGATTTTCCCCAGAAAGCGAACATGGCGATCGCCGCCGCAGCCATCGCACCTACCGTGAACCACCCCCACGCTCGTGCCGCCAAGCTGCTCGTCCATTTCCCCATCAGTTGCCGATCGCTCGCGAGAAGGACGATAACGGCGAGAATCGGGACCGCGACGACGCCGTTGATGACCGCGCTCCAAAACAGCGCGCCGATTGGATCGATATTGAAAAGCCCCATGCCGATGGCCACAAGCGTCCCGGCGACCAGCGTCCCGTAGAACTGCGGGGCGCGCGTCGGCCTTGTATCTAACCCTTGACGGAATCCGAAGCTCCCGACCAGGATGTACGCC
>DATCGB010000408.1:0-6279 GCA_036509155.1 Candidatus Tumulicola sp.
GTTCGTGCGTTGCTCGCGTCGATTTCGCGCGCGGCTGGAACGAACACTACGAGCGTCGTACCCCGCTCGAGGAAACCGAGATCCGCCTCCCCCGAACGGAAGGCGCCGCCGGCCGTCGCGCGCAGCCCGGCGTAGTCGCCCGGCGTTCCGTCGTCGCCGGGCTCGGGCTCGAGCGCCACGGCCAGGTATGCCGGTGCCAACGCGATGCCGCTCGCAGCCGCGGCGTCGCGGGCGGCGTTGGCATCGTGATACGTTCGGCCGACCAATCGTTCCCAAAACGTCGCTCGCCGATCGTCTCGTTTGGCGTTCTCGGCGTGCGCCAGTTCGAGTTCGATGGCGGCCGCCAGCGCCTCGGACCCTCCGCCCGACGCGGCGATCTGCGATAAGCGCTCGGCAAACTCGCGGATCCGATCGGGCGACACGAAACCTTACCCTCCCAGCAGCGCCGGAAAGAACTGGCCGGCGACGTACAGCACGGATAAGCTCCCGACGACCGCCGCCGTCGTCCAAGCCACGGCGTTTCCGAACGGCGTGTTCGTGTGTTTGCCCATGATGTGTTTGCGATTGACGATCGCGAGCATGAGCACGAGTTCGGCGGGAAGAAGAATGCCTTGTAAGACTTGGGCGAACAGCACCATTTTCAACAGCGGGACGTGCGGGACGAGGACGACGATCGCACCGATGAGCAGGCCGGCGGCGAACAGCGTGAAGAACACCGGGGCTTCCTCGAACTTGCGGTCGATCGCCGCCTCGAAGCCGAACGCTTCGCACACGATGTACGACGTCGAAAGCGGCAGCACCGTGGCGGTGAAAATGCCCGCGTTGAGAATCCCCAACGCGAAGATTCCCGCGGCGAACTGGCCGGCCAGCGGCCGCAGCGCGATGGCGAAATCTTGAGCCTGCGTCGCGACGATGTGCGCGCCGTGCTGGTTGGCCAGATAGATCGTGGCGGCGTTCGCGACGATCATGAAACCGGCAAGCACGATCGCCAGCAGCGAGCCGTTGATCACGTCGAGCCGCGCGAACGTCAGATTCTCCGTCCGAGAACCCTTTTCCACGACGGCCGACTGCAGAAAGAACTGCATGTAGGGCGAGATCGTCGTGCCGATGAGCCCGACCACCGTAGCCGTCCAACCGACGGTTTTGAAATGGAACGTCGGGATCAGGCCGCCGCGCGCCACCTCGCGCCAGTTCGGGTGGGCGGCTATCGCCGACCCGATGTAGGTCAAATAGATCAAGGAGAGTACGACGAACGTCCGCTCGACGATCTTGTTGTCGAACTTCAAAACGAAGAAGAAAACCACGACCAGCGCGACCGGGACGGCGATGTAGCGCGAGATACCAAAGATCTCCGCGGCCGCCGCTACGCCGGCAAATTCGGTCGCCGTCAGCAGCGTGTTCGTCAGAAACAGCAGCAGCATCGCGATGAACGACACGCGTACGCCGAAATTCTCGCGAAACAGCGCGGCCAGCCCTTTGCCGGTGACGCACCCCATGCGCGTAGCCATTTCCTGAACGACGACCAGCGCGATGGCGAGCGGGACGAGCAGCCACAGCAGGCTGTAGCCGAACCGTGCGCCCGCGATCGAATACTGAGCGATGCCGCCGACGTCGTTACCGGCCGAGGCCGTGATGAAGCCCGGACCGAGCACGCCGGCAATCAGCAGAAGCGATCGTGCGAACGAGCGCCGGCGCGCGTGCGTTTCGGCCACGCTAGGCGACGGGCTCGTGGGCAGCCGCGGCGGCCGCGGGCGAGTGACGGCGCGGCGTAAAGCGCGGCAGCTTCTTCGCGACGTCGTCGGGCATGATCGCGTCGATGGCGTCGTCGACGGTCACGATCCCGAGCATCTTGCCGCGATCGTCGACCACCGGTACCGCCAATAGATCGTAGCGCGCGATGGTGGCCGCGACGTCGACGGCCGGCGCGTCCGGTGCCACCGTGACCATGTCGGTCTCCATGATCCGGTCGATGAAGGCCGTCGGCAGGGCCAGCAGCAGGGTTCTCAACGAGAGCGTCCCCAGCAGATGGTCCTCGTTGTCGAGCACGTACAAATAGTAGATGAACTCCGAGGCCGGCGCGATCTCGCGAATTTTGCGAATCGTTCCTTCGGTCGTTCGATGCGGATAGATCCACACGTAGTCGGTCGTCATCAAGCCGCCGGCCGTATCCTCGTCGTACTTCACGAGCTCGCGCAACTCGTCGGCCGTGTAGTCGCTCATCTCCGCGAGCAGCTCGGACTGGCGCTCTTCGGGAAGTTCCGAGAGCAGGTCGGCCGCGTCGTCGGCGTCCATCTCTTCGATGATGTCGGCGGCGCGCTCCGTACCGAGGTCTTCGATGAGCGTTTTTTGCTTCTCGGAGTCGAGGTGTTCGAAGGCGTCGGCGGCGGTTTCATCGTCGAGCTGACCGACGATCGCCGCCGCTTCGCGGGCCGAGAGGTCGCTGATGATTTCGGCCAGTTCCGACGGGTGCAGGCGGGCGAGTTTGCTTTCTTTAACCGACAGACGCACTTGCGACGGGTTGGCCTCGCGAATCGGTGAGACCGAACTCCAGGCGATCATCGTGCGCGGAACGGCTCGATAGATGGTCGGCGCAAAGCGTTGGCCGAACGATTTCAAGCCGAGACGGCGCAGCAGGCCGGCCACCCCGACGTCGGCGGCGACAACGCGCAGCCGTCCGCCCGTATTGGCCACCTCGATGTCGTTTATCCGCACTACCTTGCGGCCGTCCACGTCGACGATCTGCTTATCCAAGAGATCGGCGATCAAATACAGTTCCTGGTCGTCGGGAGGAGCCGGCTCCTTCGGGGCCATCGTCAGCGCGACGGTACCGTTGCGGTCGACGTCGCTGACGGTGTCGATCGGGGCAAAGCGCAACCCCGCCGACGTCTTGACGATCAGACCGTCGATTTGTGGGAAAGTGTCTTCGGGTTTACTTACGAGAAAATCGGCGACTTTCCCGATCGAAAGATCGTTGACCGTCGCCCGGCGGCCGACCAGCTCCGAGATGAACCCTTCCGTGAACGCCATGTCTCTCGCACCCCATTCGCACCGAGCTTTGACACCACGCACCGTCGAGCCCCGAGTCTCACCCCGGTGGGCCCAGCCGCGTTAGACATCGCCTTATCTCGGCGTAGTCTGGTCTACCCACTTGGCGTCTCTCGACGTTTCGGGGCAGCGGCATGTGGTTGCGTGGACGCCTCACCTAGCGAGGTATTCCGGGAGTGATTATACCAGGTAAGGGCCGGGCGCCCTCCGTGTCCAAAGTGGCCGGGTGAAACGTCCGGACCCGCTGGAAGTCGCGGTGGCGATCGCGCGTGAGGCCGGTGCGGTCTTGCTCGAGCATCTCGAACGACCGCGCGAGATCGCCGAAAAGGGCCGCCGGGCCGATATCGTCACCGACGCCGACCGCGCCAGCGAAGCGATCGTCGTCGCACGATTGCGGCGCGAATACCCGCAAGCGACGATTCTTGCCGAGGAAAGCGGCGTTCACGCCGGCACGAACGACGAACGCTGGATCGTCGATCCGCTCGACGGGACGACCAACTTCGCGCACGGCTATCCGCTCTTCTGCGTCTCGATCGCCTACGAACGCGGCGGAGAACTCATCGCGGGCGCGATTTTTGCGCCGGCAATGGGCGAGTGCTTCGCGGCCGAGCGCGGCGCCGGAGCGCGTTCGAACCATCGCGCGATCGGCGTGTCGGCGATCGATCGTGTCGCCGGCGCAATGACCTGCACGGGGTTTCATCCGGCCGATTTCGAACGAAACGCGACCTGCTTTCGGGCCGTCTCCGAGCGCGCGCAAGCCGTGCGCCGCGACGGATCCGCCGCGCTCGATCTCGCCTACGTGGCGTGCGGACGGTTCGACGGCTTCTGGGAGTTCGATTTGAGTCCGTGGGACGTCGCCGCCGGAACGCTGCTCGTTCGCGAGGCCGGCGGTACGGTCACGGGCGTCGACGGATCGCCCGCCGACCTCGACGGCGGCTCCATCCTCGCGACCAACGGCCGCATTCACGAGGAGCTGCGCGCGACGTTGGGGTCCTAGACTATGCGGCGAGCGTGGCGGCGCGCGTCCAGCCGCCTCCGCGCAGCTTCCAGTGGGTGAGCAGGGCACGAACGGTCCACGCAGCGATCCAGCCCAGCGGAACGCTGTAAAGACCGATATGCAGCCGCTCGATCCCAAACCACGCGAACGGAATCACGAGCGCACTGCACGCGATGCCGACGGTCATCGAAAAGCGCGTGTCGCCCGACGCGCGAATCGGCGACAGCGAGATCATCGACCAGCCCTTGAGCGGCAACGTGACCATGTGCAGCGCGAGCGGCAGGGCGGCAATGCTTGCGACCGTGGCGTTGAGGGTGAAGACGAACGCCAGCGGCCACGCCAAGCAGGCGGCGAGGAAACCGGCGACGAGGGTAATGACGACGGCGACGCGCTGCGCGCGGCCGAGGAACCAGCGAGCTCCCTCGACGTCGCGCGCGCCCAGGCGTTGGCCGATGACCGTTTCGGCGGCGCTTTGCAACGGCCCGGGAACGACGAATGTCAAATCCGAGACCACGTTGAGCGCGCGGAAGGCCGACACGATCGTCGGGCCGAGCGGCGCTAGCATCGCCACGATAAAAATGTCGGGCAGCATGATGCCGAGCAGAAAAACCGACTCGGGCAGCCCGATTCGCGCGCACTCGCGTGCCAGGCGCCAGGAAACGTTCCAGCTCGAGAAGATGCGGTAGATCGGCCGCCGTGCGACGTAGACGACGGCGTACGCCGCGCCGACGGTTTCGGACAGCAGCGACGAGAGGCCGGCGCCCGCGATGCCCATCGGGTGATGCGTCCACCAGCCGAGCCCGAGCATCAGCAGCAGCGGAATGTGCACGAGGTTGATGACCACCAGCACGAACACGCCCAGCACGCGGTTGCCCGCCGATCCGAGGCCGACGATAAGCGTGCCCGAGACGACGATCGGCAGAATCGAAGCGCAGCGTAAAATCAAATACGACGAACTCGGATCGGCACTAGGCAGGTTGCCGATCATTGCGTGAACGATCGGCGCGCTCCCGAAAAAACCGAGGACGAAACACGCGACGCCGGCGGCCAGCGGAACGATTGCGCCGGCACGCACCGTGCGCGCGAAACCTTCGACGTCGTGCGCGCCGATGCGTTGGGCTGCGATGATCGACGTTCCGGTCATGAGTCCGAAGATCGCAAAAAGAACGGCGACGAACACGGTGTTCGCGGCGGTCGCTCCGGCCAGCGCGACGGTACCCAAGCTGCCGATCGCGATCGTGTCGACCACGCCGAGAATCTGATCGCCGAGCAACTGTGCGGCAATCGGAAGCGAAAGGCGCCGGAATGCGGCGCCTACGTTCCTATGATCGACGATCATGCACGATGCGACCCGATCGCGATACTCAGGGTTTCAGGCGCAGTTCGTCCAAGGCGGCGAAGAACGCGCCGATCTCCTCGTCGGTCGTGTAAAAGTGCGGGCTTATGCGAATGCCGCACCCAGGGCGGTAGTCGAGGAAAATGCGCCGCTCGATGAGTTCGCGGCATGCCCGCTCGGCGCCGGCGAAATCGATGCCGATCCAGCCCGTCCGACGTTCCGGCTCGAGCGGCGTATTGACGCGCAACTCGCGTTCGAGCGCCATCTCCGCAATCTTCGTCGTCAGGCGCACGTTGTGTTCGCGAATCCGGCGCACGCCGACGGAACGAACGACGTCGTGTCCGGGTTTGGCGACGACGTAACCGGGAATCGTCGGCGTCCCGTTGCCGAATCGGTACATCGACGCCGCCGGTTCGATCGGTGCCGGTTCGAACGCAAACGGCCGCGCGTGGGCCATCCAGCCGGTGACCGCCGGGCGGAAGCGCTCCAAGAGCGCCGGCCTGACGTAAATCCAGCCGCATCCGGGGCCGCCGCAGAGCCATTTGTGCGAGCCGCCGGTAACCATATCGAGGTCCCACTCGGTGACGTCGTACGGATAGACTCCGGTCGTCTGATACGCATCCACGCAAAGCAGCGCGCCGACGCTGCGGCAGTGCGCCTGAATCGTTCGAACGTCGGCCACGGCACCCGACACGTAATAGGCGTGCGACAGCACGGCGATCGCCGTTTTTTCGGTGATCGACTCGATGATTCGTTCGGTCGGGATGCTGCGCCCGTCGTCCGACGGGATCACCCGGACGCGCGCGCCGTATCGCTCCCATTCGCGCCACACGTACGTGAGCGACGGAAACTGCAGGGCTTCGTACGCCACCTCGTTGCGCGCGCCGTCGAAATCGACGCA
>DATCGB010000409.1:0-5266 GCA_036509155.1 Candidatus Tumulicola sp.
GAGGGCGACCGTGGCGGCCTTGAGCGATCCCGGCTTGATCTCTTCAAGCGCGAAGAGCGTGTCGCCGTCTTGTTGTCCGGTTTCGTGATAGCGATAACGGTTGGGCCACATGCTTGGGTCGATCACCGAGAGGTCGATGTCCTGCATCTTTGAAGCGAACGACGGCTTCTTGATCAGGTGCACGATGTAATGGTCCCCACGGCGGTAGTCGCCGAGTCCTTCCATCTTGAAATGCAGCCAAGGAAAGTGCCGCATCGCCATCCCGATGTCCATATGAAACGTGTAGCTTTCAAGCGCGTCGTTGCGGTCGTAAGCCGCGGCGATCACGGCAGCCTCGCCGGACGACGGCGGTGACGGCGCCGGTGACGGCGCCGATGGCGGCGCGCGATCGAAGGCTGGAGCGGCGAGAGCGCCCGTAACGAGCACGACGGCGGCTAATAGCGTATTCATCAGACCCTATGCGTCCATTCTACCGCAAAAGGTACCCATTCCAACCATCCGCGGGCGCGCGCTCGGCCGCCGGCCCGGCGAGCGTGGGAATCAATACGAGCGCGTGAGAAACCAACCTTCATGAATGGCATGCCGGCGAATGCCGTGCTGCTCGCGTTCGAGGGGCCGGATTCGTATTCGATGGTCGGCGGCCTGGGTACGCGGGTTACCGAGCTGAGCGCGGCGCTGGCCGGCGCGGGCGTCGCCACGACGTTGATTTTTGTGGGCGATCCCGCGTTGCCGGCCGTCGAGCGGCCAGCGCCCAATCTAGAGTATCGCCGCTGGTGTCAGTGGATCTCCGCCCACCATCCCGGTAACGTGTACGACGGCGAACGCGGGAAAAGCGACGACTACACGAACAGCGTGCCGCCGTTCGTCGCCGCGGCGATCGTCGAACCGGCCGCGCGTCGCGGCGAAGACGTGCTGGTCCTCGCCGAGGATTGGCAAACCGCGGGCGCCGCCGTCGAACTCGACCGGCGGCTGCGCGAACGCGGTGTTCGCGACCGCGCGACGATCCTCTGGAATGCCAACAACACCTACGGTTTCGACGAACTGGACTGGAGCGCGTTGGCGAAGGCCGCTCGGATCACGACGGTCAGCCGCTATATGAAGTTCGAACTGCGGGCGCGCGGCGTGGAGTCGCTCGTGATTCCAAACGGAATACCGGCGCGGATCGTCGGAGGTCCGCCCGAGGATCTGGTGCGCGGACTCGGCGACGCACTGGCGCGCCGCCATCCGCTGTTGGTCAAGGTCGGACGGTACGACGAGGACAAGCGCTGGATGCAGGCGATCGACGCGTTCGCGCGCGTGCGGGAACGCCACCCGCAGGCGACACTCGTCGTTCGGGGCGGGCGCGAACCCTACGGCGACGCGGTTTTCGCGCGTGCCCGCGAGCTGGGGCTGACGGTCGAGGACGTTTCGGTTGCGTCGCGCGAGCCCGAGGCGTTTGTCGAAGCGCTCGCGGTCGCCGAAGGCCCGATCGTCAACTTGCGAACGTTCGTCCCCGAAGATCTATTGTACTCGCTCTATCATGTGGCCGATGCCGTGCTCGCCAACAGCGGCAAGGAGCCGTTCGGTCTCGTCGGTCTCGAAGTGATGGCGGCGTCCGGCCTCGCGGTGACCGGGTCGACCGGCGAAGACTACGCGCAGCCGTTCGAAAACGCGCTCGTCTGCGACACCGGCGACGGCCGCGAACTGGCCGCCTATATCGAGGCCGCGATCGCCGATCCGGCTTTGGCGCACTCGATTCGCGCCGCCGGCGAAGCGACGGCGGAACGCTGCACTTGGCCGACGGTCCTCGAGATTCTGGCGCGTAAGATCGCGTTCTGACGCGCGCTTTCGCGAAGGCGCTTTTAGCCGGTTAGGCGCGGGCGAGTTCGGCGATGCGTTCGGCGATCTCGTCGGCGTAGCGCCGGGCTTCGTCGTCCGAGCGCCCTTCGGCGTAGACGTTGAACTGCGGGTCCGAAGCGTCGGGAAGCACGAGCACCCAACCGCCCTCGCGCCCGATGCGGATTCCGTCGGTCAGCTCGACCTGCTCGCCGTGCGTCTCGTCGAGCAGCCGGCGCATGATCTGGCCTTTGCGCTCCCAGGGGCAGTGATCGTAGCGCGACGCCAAATACCACTGTGGAAGCTCGTCGACGATCGCGCTCAATGGGCCGCCCTGATTGGCGATCAGTTCCATGATCTTGGCGGCCGCGTAGAGCGAATCGAACACCGGCTGGAACTCGGGAAAGATCAGTTCGTAGTTTGCGCCCCCGGCGAACGCCAGCGACTTGCCCGCTTCGGCAGCGAAGGCCATGAGCGAGCGGCGGTCGCTGCGCGTACGAACGACCGTCGCCCCAAGCGCCTCGGCAATCGTTTCCATCGCGCGCGGTGCCATCACCGGCACCGCTACGCGAGCGTGAGGAACGCTGCCCGCGACCAGAATCGTCAGCAGTGCGAGCAAACGGCTCTTCTCGATAACGCGGCCAAGATCGTCGACCAGCGCGAGCGCCTCGCCGTGCTGATCGAGCAAAATGCCGAGCGTCGCGCCGAGCGAGGTCGTGACGTTGCCGAGCTGTTCGAGGTGCCGGGCGCGGTTACGTGCGAACGCGAGCACCTTCGTATTGTCGAAGAAGGCGTTGAGCGCGATCATTTCGATGCCCAGATTGCTGAGTATTCGCGGGAGAATGAGCGAGGCGTTTCCGTACGCGTAGTCGATGACCACCCGCATGTTGCCGGACGTAACGGCGCGCGGGGCCAGCGCCGCAAGGAAGGCGTTGCTATAGCCTTCCAAGGTGCGTTCGGGAAACCCGAGCAGGCCGACCGCTTCCATCGGCGTGCGCCGGAAATCTTCGCGGAAGAAGATATTCTCGATCTTGCGCTCGGTCGTTTTGTCGATGTTGACGCCGTGGTCGTCGAAAAACTCGATCAGAAAGCGATCGGGATCGTTGGGCGCGATGCCGGTGTGGACGCCGGCATCGCCGGAGGCGCGCACCGCGTATCGCGAAATCGGGGTGGGGACCTCGCGCAAGTCTTGTACGTTGACGCCGACCGACAGCAGACCCGCGATGATGCAGCGATTGGTCAGCCGCGAGGCTGGGTGCGCGTCGCGGCTGGTCAGCACCGTTTGTCCCGGGCGCAGTATCGACCCAAGCGCCTGCCCCAGCTTGAGCGTAAACTCGGGTGTAATTTCGATGTTGGCGAGCCCCGATACGCCGTCCGCGCCGAAAAGCGATCCGGGCCATTTGATCCCGTAGATCAACGACATCGAGACGATCGATCCGGCCGCCACCGACTTGCCCGGCCACAGCTTGATGTTCGACGGCACGGTCGAGCCGCTGCCGAGCGTGCTTTCGCGTCCGATGACCGCCCCTTCCAGAATCGTGGCGCGATCCTTGACGATAACGCGGTCGGCGAGCGTGCAGCCGGTCAGCGACGCGCCCTCTCCAACGTAGACGTCTTCCCACGTTATCGCGCGATGGAGCCGCGCATTTTTCGCAACGATCGACGACGCGCCGATCGCCGTCAGCTCTTCGATGACGGCGCCCGCCTCGATCGTGACGTTGCGGCCGATCGCGACCGGGCCGTGGACGTGGGCTTCGGGCGAAATGCGGCTGTCCTCGCCGGCCCAAACTCCGGGCCGAATTTCCGTTCCCGGAATCTCGACCCGAACGGCGCCCGAAAGCGCGTCGTAGTTGGCCTGGAGGTACTGCTGGAGGTTGCCGATGTCGCTCCAATACGCGCTGGTGACGTGACCGAACAGCGGCTTGCCGTCGCGCAGCATGAAGGGAAACAGGTCGCGCGAAAAATCGTAGCTCTTTCCGGCTTCCATGTAATCGAAGATCTCGGGTTCTAAAATATAGATGCCCGTATTGATGGTGTCGGAGAAAACTTCGCCCCAGGACGGTTTTTCCAAGAAGCGCGTGATGCGCCCGCGCTCGTCGGTCACGACGACGCCGAACTCGAGCGGGTTGGGTACGCGCTGCAGCGCGATCGTCGCGGCCGCACCGTTGCGTTCGTGATAGGCGATCAGTTCGGTAAGGTCGATATCGGTGAGCGCGTCGCCCGAGACGATTGCGAAGCGTTCGCCTCCCAGCAGCGGCTGCGCGAGCTTGATCGCGCCGGCCGTGCCGAGCGGCGTATCTTCGACGACGTACGCCATCGAGACGCCCATGTCCGATCCGTCCCCGAAATAGTTCTCGATGTCGTCGGCTAGATAATGCAAGGTCGCGATGATTTCGGTGATGCCGTGCCGCCGCAAGAGGTCGACGATATGATGCATGACGGGCTTGTTGGCGACCGGTGCGAGCGGTTTGGGACGGCTCGAGGTAAGCGGACGCAGGCGCGAACCTTCGCCGCCGGCCATAACGACGGCTTTCACCGCCCGTCCTCGCGTAGCATCATCTCCTGAGTATCACACATGATCGCCCCAATGCGAAATAGCCGTCCGTCGCTCGCCAAGGCTTCGACCGGCAACGAACGTTTGCGTCGCCAGTTCGGATGCTCGTCGACCGTTCCTGGCAAGTTGACGCCATCGACCTCGCCGAGGACGTCTTCGATTGCGACGACGGCGAGCATCGAGGGCGTTCGGGCGAGAAAGCGATGGACTGCCGTGGAAAGCTCGTCGATGGCCTGCCGGGTGCCGCCCGCGTGCGCGTCTTCACGCAGACGGTGCGCGCACGGTGCGTCGGCCGCGCCGGCGTGCTCGAGCGCATCGACGAGCGCAAACCGGGCGTGACGGCGTTCTTCGCCGGCGACGCGCGCGGCCTCGTCGTCGCGATAGAGTCTGAGCCCCGTTCGCGTAGCGACGTCGTCGCCGATCCACCATCCCGCCAGCGGCGGAAGATCGTGGGTGCCGATGCTGGCGGCTGCTAGGCGCGGGTAGCTTTGCGGCGATAGGAACGTGCCGTCGTTCCAGTTGCGCTCGAAATAGAGCAACCGCGAAGACAGCGTGCGCGCGCCGTGCAGGCGCTCCCGAAACCCTTCGGGCACCGTACCGAGATCTTCGCCGACCACGACGCATTGATTGCGCACGCTCTCGAGGGCGAGGATGCCGAGCATCGCTTCGAAATCGTAGCGCACGTAAGCACCTTCGAGCGCCGGGCGACCGCGTGGAATCCAAAACGCGCGTCGTAACGCCATGACGTGATCGATGCGCAGAACGCCCGCGTACCGCATGTTGGCGCGCAGCAGCGCCGCGAACGGTGCGAAGGCGGATTGGCGCAGCGCGCGCGGCGAGAGCGGCGGCAGCCCCCAGTTTTGCCCGCGTTCGTTGAGCGGATCGGCGGGCGCGCCG
>DATCGB010000410.1:0-14178 GCA_036509155.1 Candidatus Tumulicola sp.
GATCCCGCTCGTCAGGCTGCGGCCGGGCGACTCGCGCGCCTGACCCTGCCGGGTTGGGTGCTGATGGCCTTATTCCAAGCTGCCGCGCTGGCGTATTTCTGGCGGTCGGGCGCCGCCGCCGAGCTGCGCGACCGGTTGCGCCGGCGGCTGCGCGCGCAGTGGGTGGTACGGTTCGCGTTCGGTGCGGCGCTCGCGCTGATCGCACGGGTCGCGGCGCTGCTGCCGGCCTTTTACCTGTACCGGGTCGAGCGCGTGATGGATTTGTCGGTCGCGCTCACGCGCGTGTGGGGGATGTTTTGGATCGCCCATACGGTGCTCGCGATGCTGATTGCGGGCGCCATCGCCGCAGTCGTCCTATGGTTGGTCGATCGCACGCACCAGTGGTATGCCTATACCATCGTGATCATTTTGGGCGCCAGCATCGTGTGGTCGTACTCGAGTCCCTACTTTCAAACTCCCGGATCGCGCGGCGTGCGACCCGTGACCGGTGCGTTGCGGACGAGCATCGACGCGGCCCTCGATCGCGGTAAAGTGCCCCACGTTCCCGTGCTGGCCGAGACGTCGCTCGAGTCGCCGCTCGCCGGCGCGGTCGTCCTCGGCTTGGGCTCGTCGCGCCGCGTCGTGCTCACCCGCTCGTTAATTGCCGCCGGCACGGTCGGTGAAATCGTGTTTCGCGTGACGTACGAAATCGGCCACGTCATTCACGCCGATCCGCTCTTCGTCGCCTTGATCGAAGGCGGAATTATCATCGTGTTTTCGGCCATCGCGGTCGTGGTTGCCGATCGCGTCGGCTTCCGCCGGGACGACGATCCGCTGTCGCGGCTCGCGTTGGTCGGAGCGATTCTCGCGCTGGTGTATCTCGGCGCGGTTCCGGTGCGCGATGCCGCGCTTCGTTCCTACGATATGGACGCCGACCGCTACGCCGTCGCGCTTACCGGCGATCGCGCCGCAGCCGTTCGTGCGATCGTACGTGCGGCCGATCAGCGCATGGAAGAAGTTTGCCCGGAAACGTTGCCGGATCTGCTTTTGGACGTCCACCCGAGCCCGGCCACGCGCATCGCCGCCATCAACGGCGTGCCCAGCGGCTGCCCTTAGCCGGTAGGCTGCTAGTCGTTCGCGCTGCCCCACGTGTTGGCGAACTGCATCGCGGCCTCCAAGCCTTGCTCGCACCACAGCTCGACGGCCGCGGCGGCGGCGTCCACGATCGTCGGCAATTTTTGGCGCTCGTCCGGAGTAAACGGGTTCAGGACGTGATCGATCGAGTCGTACTCCGGACGGCCGACGCCGAGGCGAAGGCGCGGAAATCCGTCGCCGATCGTGGCGATGATCGACCGCAGTCCGTTATGGCCGCCGTGCCCGCCGAACGGGCGCAGCCGCAGCTTGCCGAACGGCAAGTCCATCTCGTCGACCACGATTAAAACCTGGTCGGGCGGCGTGCGATACCAAGACGAGATCAGCCGGACCGGCGTACCGCTGAGATTCATAAACGACGTCGGCTTCACCAAGACGACGCGGCGAGCCGAATCGTACGCCTGCTCGGCGCTGTCTTTTTTCTTCCAGCTCGTCATGCCGTAGCGGCGGCCCACCTCGTCGACAACCATGAAGCCGACGTTGTGACGCGTCGCCGCGTACTCTTTTCCGGGATTGCCGAGCCCGACGACCAGGCGCGGAGTTCGCTGTTCGGCCAGGCGCTATTTCGCCTCGGATTCCGGAACCGCGCCGATAACCTGGGGCTCGGCCGCTTCGCCCGGTCCGGCGGCCGCCTCTTCGAGGTCGCGTTCGGTGCGTGAAGGTTCGACGGCGACCACGGTGGTGTCGGCCGGCGTCAACATCTTAAAGCCGCTCGGCAGTTTGACGTCGCCGGCCAGGATGTGCTCGTGGAGGCCGAGTTCCGTAACGTCGATCTCGATGTTCTCGGGAATGGCGTTTGCGGGACCCTCGATTTCCAGCTCGTGCGTTACGACGTCCATCACGCCGCCGGATTCTTTGATGCCGCGAGCGATTCCAACCGTAACCACGGCGAGCTTCGCGCCGATGGTTTCGTTGGCCGAAACGCGCTGCAAGTCGGCGTGCAGGACGCGATGCGAAACGGGATGATATTGGACCACGCGAATCAGCGCGGTTTCGCTGCGCTTCTCGCCGCCGGTTAACGTGACGATCGCGTTGCGGCCGCCGTGATGCAGCAGGTCGTCGAACGCGTGTGCGTCGAGCGCGATGTGCTCGGGCGCCGCGCCGTGACCGTAGACCACCGCCGGGATCTTCCCGGCATGGCGCAATGCATTCGAGCCGGTCGTACCGACCTTCGCGCGGGTTTCGACGGAGAGCTTCAGCTCTTTGGTAGCCACTTGAGTTGCCTTCCTAACTGACTGCTGCGGGTTCGGGCAAAAGCACCGATGGGTCGAGTTTCGGGCTTTCGTCACCCGTAAAAAGTTCCGAGACCGACCGATTGGTCGTGATCCGGCTGATCGCGTCGGCAAACGTTTGGGCGATCGAGAGCTGCACGAACTTCGGATGTTTCTCGACGTTTTCCAGCGGAATCGTATTGGTGACGATCACCTTTTCGATGCCGGACCGTTCGAGAACCTCGACCGCATCACCGGCAAAGATGCCGTGCGACGCGACGGTGTAGACTTGTGTCGCACCCCGCGCTTTGATCGCTTCGGCGGCCTTGGCCAGGGTTCCGCCGGTCGAAATCATGTCGTCGACGATGACCGCGATTCGGCCGGCCACGTCGCCCACGATATCGGTCACCTCGGAAACGTCGGGCTCCGGGCGCCGCTTGAAAACGATGGCGAGCGAGCTGCCCAGTCGCTTGGCGAAGATTTCTGCGCGATGCACCCCGCCGGCATCGGGCGAGACGACGACGATCTTGTCGTCGCACAGGCCCTCTTTTTTCAAATAGTTGCAGAGCACGGGCATCGCCATCAGGTTGTCGACCGGGATGTCGAAGAACCCCTGAATCTGGGCGGCGTGGAGGTCCATGGTGACGATCCGCTTCGAACCCGTCACCTTGAGCAGGTTCGCGACGACCTTGGCCGAGATCGGCTCGCGCCCTTTCGTTTTCTTATCCTGCTTGGCGTACCCGTAATAGGGGATGACCGAGGTAATGCGGGCGGCCGAAGCGCGGCGTAGCGCGTCGATCATCAACAGAAGCTCCATCAGCGCGTCGTTGACGCTTTTGCCGCCGGGGGTCTTGGCGATCGACTGGATCACGAAGACTTCGGATCCTCGAACGTTCTCGCCGATTTCGACGCGGGTCTCCGCGTTTTTGAATTCGCCGACCAACGCCTTGCCGACGTGCAGTTTGAGGCGTTTGGCGATCTCTTCGGCGAGCTGCGGATTGGAATTTCCGCTGAAGATGAGCGGATTGAGAGTCAAGGCTGTTCTCCCCGGGGCGAGTAGCAGCGGAAGGCACAGGTTCACGCGAACGCTCCGAGCCTCCTCGCTTTGGCCGGTGAAAAACGCCGCCAGGGGAGACCTTTTGCTGAATCGCTCGGGCTCCCGAGGTGGTTCCAAGCAAGGCATGCCCCAAAAGTTTGAGCTGGTCGCGCCCTTCGCCCTGGCCGGCGATCAGCCGAAGGCTACCCAGGCCCTAGCCGAAGGCGTCCTGCGCGGCGACCGCGTCCAGACGCTGCTGGGGGTCACCGGCAGCGGCAAGACGATGGCGATGGCGCGGACGGTCGAACTGGTGCAGAAGCCGACCCTCGTGCTTTGCCACAACAAGACGCTCGCCGCCCAGCTGTGCGCCGAGTTCCGCGAGTTCTTCCCGAAGAACGCGGTCGAATATTTCGTTTCGTATTTCGACTACTATCAGCCCGAAGCGTACGTCGCCTCGACCGACACGTACATCGAGAAGGACAGTTCGGTCAACGACGAGATCGAACGTTTGCGCCATTCGGCCACGCAGTCGCTGCTGACGCGCCCCGACACGCTGATCGTAGCCTCGGTTTCCTGCATTTTCGGCCTCGGCTCGCCGTCCGACTACCTGGAGATGTCGGTACGCGTGCGGGTCGGCGATGCGATCGATCGCGACGTGCTGCTTCGCAAGCTCGTCGACATGCAGTACCGGCGCAACGATCTCAACCTCGTTCGCGGTACATTCCGCGTGCGCGGCGACGTTTTGGAGTTCGTGAGCGTCGACGAGGAGCTGGTGCATCGCATCGAGTTCTTCGGCGACGATATCGAAGCGATCAACGTGGTCAATCTGTTGACCGGCGAGTACGTCGAGAGCAAGGACGAGCTGCTGATCTTCCCGGCCAAACACTTCATCACGCCCGAGGAAAAGCTGCGCCGCGCCGTCGAGTCGATCGAAGTCGAACTCGACGAACGCCTGAAATATTTCAAGGACCATGGGAAGCTTCTCGAGGCCCAACGGCTGGAGACGCGGACCCGGTACGACCTCGACATGCTTCGCGAAGTCGGCTACTGCAACGGGGTCGAAAACTACTCGCGCCACCTCACCGGGCGCGAACCCGGGTCGACGCCCTGGTGTTTGATCGACTTCTTTCCGAAAGACGACTGGTTGCTGTTCGTCGACGAGTCGCACGCGACGCTGCCGCAAGTGCGCGGCATGTATGCGGGCGACCGCTCCCGCAAGCTCATTTTGGCGGAGCACGGGTTTCGCTTGCCCAGCGCGCTGGACAACCGCCCGCTAACCTACGATGAGTTCGACGAACACGTTCGCCAGGCGATCTACGTCTCGGCTACGCCCAGCGCGTACGAAATCGAGCGCAGCTCGCAGGTCGTCGAGATGATCATTCGGCCGACCGGGCTGGTCGATCCCGAAGTCGAGGTTCGGCCCACCCGCAATCAGGTCGACGACCTGATGGAAGAAATTCGCTTGCGCGCGGATCGCAAGGAACGCGTGCTGGTGACGACGCTTACCAAGAAGATGGCCGAAGATCTGACCGACTACTTGCTCGAGATGGGTTTGCGCGCGCGCTACCTGCACAGCGAGGTCGACACCCTCGAGCGGGTTGCGATCTTACGCGACTTACGCCTGGGCGTCTTCGACGTGCTGGTGGGCATCAATCTGCTGCGCGAAGGGCTCGACCTGCCCGAGGTTTCGATGGTCGGCATTCTGGATGCCGACAAGGAAGGGTATTTACGCAGCGGTACGTCGCTCATCCAGACGATCGGGCGCGCGGCGCGCCACGTTGAGGGAAAGGTGCTGATGTACGCCGACGTCGTCACCGAGTCGATGGCGCGGGCGATCGGCGAAACTCGCCGGCGGCGCGAGCGTCAGGTCGCCTACAATCTCGAGCACGGAATCGAACCGCGATCGATCCGCAAGGAAATTCACGACATCCTCAGCCTCATCGGCGCGACGCAGGAAAATACCGAAAAGTTCAAACGCGACAAGCTTCCGCGTGAGGTCGCGCTAAAGACGGCCGCCGAGCTGGAACGCAAGATGCGCGAGTTCGCCGCCAGCCTCGAGTTCGAGAAGGCCGCCGCCATGCGCGACGAACTCGTCGAGCTGCGCAAGCAGATCGGGGGCAACGAGGGCATTCTGTTCGGGGGGAAGGCGCCGAAGATCTTCGATCGCGCGCTGCAAGAACTCGTCGGCGGTTAACGGGTTAAAGTGGTACCCCTCAAGGAGTTGCCGCCGCCGTGACGCATAGCTCGCTGTACATGCCCGAGGCTCTTGGCGAACTGCTGATCATCGCGATCGTCGCGGCCGTTGCGGTCGCTCTCCACGCGTTGTGGCAGCGCCGCTTCAAGAGCGACGTTCTGCGCAAGCACAACGACGTTGCCGGCTTTCTTTTCTCGGCGGTCGGCGTTATTTACGCCGTCGTTCTGGGTTTCGTCGTCGTCGTCGTGTGGGAGAAATACGACACGACCGTCGCCAACGTCGAGACCGAGGTGGCCGCCGTCTCCGACCTTTACCGGACGGCCGCGGGTTTTTCCGACCCGGCGCGTTCCGAGATTCGGCGCGAGCTGGCGACCTACACCGACGAAATCATCCACACGGAGTGGCCGCAGATGTCGCGCCGCGTGATCGTTCAAAAGGACCTGACGCTGCTCGAAACCCTGGCTCACCAAATCGACACCTACGCGCCCAAAACGGCCGGCCAGGCGAACGCGCAGCAGATGGGGATGACCCAACTGACGCGCTTGTTCGACGCCCGGCGGCTGCGCTTAATCCAGTCCGCGCCGTCGGTCCCGATGGTGTTGTGGTTCGCGCTGATCGCGGGGGCGCTGGCGATGCTCTCGTTCGCCTTCCTGTTCGGCGTCGAAAATCGCGGCGCGCAGCTGGTCATGACGGCGATCCTGGCAGGGCTGGTCGCGGTGATGTTCATCGTCATCTCGGAATTCGACGAGCCCTTCAATGGTTCGGTGCGGATCTCGAACGACGCCTGGGTATTGCTGCAGCGGCACCTTCCCGAAATACAGTAGCCGGGTGCCTCGGCTCGTCCTGAGCGAACGCGAACGCGACGAAGCCACCGTCGTGCTGGCGGGGCGTTTGCCGGCGTCGCCGGAGCGCGTGGTCGTGCGGTACGAAACGCCGGCGGGCGCGCTGGTGCGGGTCGACGGACGCGTCGCCGGCGCGTTCGATCGCGAACACCGCGAGCTTCCCGTTAGCGCGGCGCCGCACGAGCGCGAGCTGACGCTCGAAGTCGAGCGGCGGTCGTTGCCCACCAACGGCCTGCCGCCCGGGCCGGGAGCGCGCTGGTGGCTGATGAACCGGCACGCCGCCGCCGAGCCGCGGCACGACGCCGCCATCGAGAACGAGTCGAAAGCGCCGGCCGCGGCGGAGCCCGCCGCCGCCCCCGATTTGCTGCCGTTGTGGGGTCACAGTCATCTCGACGTAGCCTGGTTGTGGACGTACGACGCGACGCGCCGCAAGGCGATGCGCACGTTCGCCAACGCCGTCGCGCTGCTCGAAGACGACGCCGCGTTCGTTTTCACGCAGAGCCAGCCGCAGCTGTACGAGTTCGTGCGCGAAGCCGATGGCGAGTTCTTTGCGCGCGTCGCGGACCTGGTGCGCGCCGGGCGCTTCGACGCCGGCGTCGCGGCGATGTGGGTCGAACCCGACTGCAACATTCCTTCGGGTGAGTCGTTGCTGCGCCAACTGCTGGCGGCGCACCGCTTTTGCGTCGAGGCGTTCGGCGTCGAGCCGTCGATTGCGTGGCTGCCGGACACGTTCGGGTTCGCGCGAACGCTGCCGTCGCTGCTGGCCCACGCCGGCATCGCGTACTTTGCGACGACCAAGCTGCAGTGGAACGACACCACCCGCTTCGCGCATCCGCAGTTTCGCTGGCGAGGTCCCGACGGCGCCGAAGTTCTGGGCGCATCGATGGACCGGATGGAAGGCGGCTGCGAAGCCCCGCGGGTGCGGACCGCTCGCGAGCGCCGCGAACCGTTGATCGTGGGGTTCGGCGACGGCGGCGGCGGCCCGACGGCGGCGCAGCTTCGGGACGCGCGTGGAATCGGGCGCTGGGAGGCGCCGGCGGCCTGGTTCGCGCGGCTGAATGCGGTGCGCGACGCGCTGCCGGTTCACGACGACGAACTGTACTTGCAATATCATCGCGGGGTTTACACCACCCATCACGACGTCAAGGCTGGAAACGCGGCGCTCGAACGGCGCCTCGCGCTGGCCGAGGAACGCGCCGCGTGGTGCGTCGCGGTGCGCGTGGCGCCCGCCGCGTTGGCACGCGTTCGCGCGGGCCTGGACGAGGCGTGGCGGATCGTCCTGCGCAATCAGTTTCACGACGTCCTGCCCGGCACGTCGGTCGCGCAGGTGTATGACGACGTCCGGCGCGAGTACGCACGCGCCGGCGAACTGCTCGATTCCGTGCTCGCTTCCACGAAGGCGATGCTTCCGCGCGGCGCGCGCGCGCCGTCGAGTCCGGAACGGTGCGAACCCATCGAGCGCGACGGAGGATTCGATTTCGACAACGGGCTGCTTCGGGCGCGCGTCTCGCCGGCCGGTGAGATCGTGGAGCTGGCGGTATCCGGCGGTGGCAACGTCGTCGAGCGCGCCAATCGGCTGACGATCTATCGCGACCGGCCCAAGAAATGGGAAGCCTGGAATATCGACGCCGGATACGAGCGGTCGGCGCGGCCGGTGCGTTCGCAGCCGCCCCGTTTGGCCGACGGCGCGCTCGAAGTTCCGTTCGACGCGGGCGACGGATCGCGCGCGACGATGCGCCTTTCGCTGGCGGCCGGCGAGCCGTTTCTGCGCGTCGATGCGGTCGTCGACTGGCGCGAACGCCGGCGTCTGCTGCGCGTCGAGAATCTTCTCCGGCTGAGCGCGCGTGAGGTTGCGTACGGCGCCCCCCACGGCGTCGTCGTTCGTAGCGCGCTGACCGATACGCCCGAGCGGCGCGCGCGGTTCGAGGTGCCCGGCCAGCGTTTTGCGTTCGTTCGCGATGCGGCAAGCGACGCCGGGTTGGCGTGCTTTACGCTCGATACCTACGGATGGAACGCCGGGTCGATCGACGGCGAAGCGATTCGCCTGGGTCATTCGCTGCTGCGCGGTACGACCTGGCCCGATCCCGGCGCCGACCTGGGCGAACAGCGCCTGTCGTGGGCCTACGCGCCGACGGTTGGCGCGACCTACGGGGCTCTCGAGCGGGCGTGGCGTGGTTTCGCGACCGAACCGGAGGTTCGGCTCTTTGAAAGCGACGACGACGCGGTGGCGATTGTGGCGTGCAAACCGGCGCAGGACGGTGACGGCGTCGTGCTGCGAGTCCGCGAATGCAACGGTGCGCCGCGAGCGATGCGAGTGCGCAGCGGCGGCCGGGTGCGCGACGTGCGGCCGGTCGACGCGCTCGAACGCCCGGTCGACGGCGAAGTGCGGGTCGACGGCGAGTCGATCGTGGCGGACATCGGCGCCTTTGCCCTGCGCAGTTTTCGGGTGCGGTTTTAAGTGGGAGCGGAGACGCGCCGCGTCGACGTCGTCCTATTCGATCTGGACGACACGCTGCACGACGATACGCTGGCCTATCAGAACGCCGCGCAGGAAGTCGCTTACGAGATCGCCGCCGAGCACGGCATCGACGCGCTCGAGCTCAAAGCCGCCTACATCGCCGCGGCCGAAGGGTTTTGGAAGCGTTTGACCGCCGAGGCGCTGGAGGTCAAGCTCGCGGGCGTCCGGCAGCGTTTGTGGCAGACCGCGCTCGAGAGCGTCGGCGTCGCGGACCCGCTGATCGCTCGACGGTCGGCTGACAAGTACAACGACTACCGCAAGAAGTACTACACGCCGTTTCCCGGTGCGGTCGACGTATTAAAATCCGTGCGGGCTCGCGGCAAACGGCTGGGACTCGTCACCAACGGTTTTTCCGAAACGCATCGCGAGAAGATCGCGCTCCTGCGCATCGGCGAACTTTTCGATGCAATCTTTATCGCCGACGAAGTCGGTATGCTCAAACCGGACCCGCTGCTCTTCGCGCACGCCTGCGCGAAGCTCGACGGGGCGCCGGCCCACGCCGCCATGATCGGCGACCGGTACGAGCGCGATATCCGCGGCGCCGGCGAAGCCGGGCTGTTTACCGTTTGGCTCAACGTCCGCGACGAGCCGCTCCCGCCACAGGCGCGCCCGCTGCCCGACGCGACCTGCGCGACCATCGCCGAGGTCGGGGTCGTACTGGCGGCGCTCGGGTAGCAGGCGGCCGCCGGGCGGACCGGAACCTTCGGCCCTCCGGAGGTGTCGTTTAGCATTCGTATGACCTCGGGTCTCGATTCCATCGTTATTAAGGGCGCGCGAGAGCACAATCTCAAGAACGTCGACCTCGTGCTGCCGCGCAACCGGCTGATCGTGGTGACCGGACTTTCGGGATCGGGCAAATCGTCGCTGGCGTTCGACACGATCTACGCCGAAGGCCAGCGTCGTTACGTCGAATCGCTGTCGTCGTATGCCCGGCAGTTTTTAGGACAGATGGAAAAGCCCGACGTCGACTACATCGAAGGGCTATCGCCGGCCATTTCGATCGATCAAAAGTCGACCTCGCGCAATCCGCGTTCGACGGTCGGCACGGTCACCGAAATTTACGATTACCTCCGGCTGCTCTACGCTCGCGTCGGTACCCCGCACTGTTACAACTGCGATCGCGAGATCAGCACGCAGTCCAGCGAGCAGATCGTCGATTCGATCCTGGAACTGTCGGAAGGAACGCGCATTTCGCTGCTGGCTCCGCTGGTTCGCGGGCGCAAGGGCGAGTATGCGAAACTGTTTGAAGAAGCGGCCAAAGAGGGGTTCGCCCGCGTTCGGGTGGATGGCGAGATCAAAGAGCTGCGCGATAAGATCGTGCTCGACAAAAAACGCAAGCACACGATCGAAGTGGTGGTCGACCGGCTCGTCATCAAGCCGGAGATCCGCAAGCGGCTGACCGATTCGGTGGAGACGACGCTGCGGCTTTCGACCGGCATCGTCACGGTGTTGACCGACAAGCGCGAGCTGACGTTCAGCGAGGCGTTTGCGTGCGTGTACTGCGGCCTCTCGTTCGAAGAGCTGGCGCCGCGCCTGTTTTCGTTCAACTCGCCCTACGGCGCGTGCCCGGCGTGCAGCGGGCTCGGTGAAAAGATCGAAATCGATCCGTGGAAAGTGATCCCCGACCGCAGCAAATCGATCGCCGGCGGCGCGATCTCGCCCTGGAGCCGCAGCTTGGGCACCGGGAAGTATCCCTCGATGAACCCGTACTACTTGCAGCAGCTCGAACGGGTGCTGCGCCGTCACCGCGTCAAGATGTCGACGCCGATCGACGCGATACCCGACGACGTCGTCGAAGAGATTCTGTACGGAGCCGATCGGGAGCAGACGTTTGCCTATACGTCGCGCGCCGGCAAGACGTGGGAGTACCGAGCGTCGTTCGAAGGCGTCGTCAACAACCTGCAACGCCGCTACTCCGAGACCTCGAGCGACTACGTGAAGGAAGACATCGAAAAATACATGTCGGCTTCCACGTGCAACGTCTGCAAGGGTGCGCGCCTCAAGCCCGAGGCGTTGGCCGTGACGCTGGGCGGCATCAATATCGACGCGCTGACGCGCCTGCCGATCGAACAGTTCGAGGCCTTTTTCGCCGGCTTACGCCTCACCGAACGCCAGCAGGCGATCGCCCACCAGATCGTCAAGGAGATTCGGGCGCGTTCCGGCTTTCTTAGCAACGTCGGACTGACGTATCTGACGCTGGCCCGTTCGGCCACCACCCTTTCGGGCGGCGAGTCGCAGCGCATTCGGCTGGCGACGCAAATCGGCAGCGCGCTGGTCGGCGTGCTGTACATTCTGGACGAACCGTCGATCGGGTTGCACCAGCGCGATAACGGCCGGCTCCTGGCGACGCTCAAAACGTTGCGCGACATCGGCAACACGCTGATCGTGATCGAACACGACGAGGACACGATGCGCACGGCCGACGTCGTCGTCGACATCGGTCCCGGCGCCGGCGCCGAAGGCGGCGAAATTCTTACCGTCGGGACGCTCGCCGAAATCGTCGCCAATCCGAGGTCGGAGACCGGCGCGTACCTTTCCGGTCGAAAATTCATTCCCGTCCCGCGCCGCCGCCGCACCCCGCGCGGATGGCTCGAGGTGCGTAACGCGCGAGCCAACAACGTGTCCGGCATCGACGTGCGCTTCCCGGTCGGCGCTTTCTGCGCCGTCACCGGCGTGAGCGGGAGCGGAAAATCGACGCTGGTCAACGAGATTTTAGTGCGGGCGTTGAGCCAGCATTTGCACGGTCAGCCCTCCGGCGGCACGTACGGCACGGTCAAAGGCGCCGGGCAGCTCGACAAGCTGGTGGTGATCGATCAGTCGCCGATCGGGCGGACCCCGCGCAGCAATCCCGCCACCTACACCGGAACGTTCGACTATATCCGCGAGATTTTCTCGAAGATTCCCGAGGCGCGCATGCGCGGTTACGCGCCCGGGCGCTTTTCGTTCAACGTCAAGGGCGGCCGATGCGAAGCCTGTCAGGGCGACGGCATCATTAAGATCGAGATGCACTTTCTGCCCGACGTGTACGTGCCGTGCGAGGTGTGCAAGGGTAAACGCTACAACGCGCAGACGCTCGAAGTGAAGTACAAGGGCAAGACGATTTCGGACGTTCTCGAGATGCGGGTAGACGAAGCCAACGCGTTCTTCGAGAGCGTTCCTCGCATTCACAACAAACTGCGGACGATCTGCGACGTCGGTTTGGGATACATCAAGATGGGCCAGCCGGCGACGACCCTCTCGGGCGGCGAGGCTCAGCGCGTCAAGCTCGCGACCGAACTGTCGCGGCGCTCGACCGGGCGTACGTTTTACGTGCTCGACGAGCCGACTACCGGACTGCACTTCGCCGACATCCACAAGCTGCTCGAAGTGCTGCAGCGGTTGGTCGACATGGGCAATACGGTGTTGGTGATCGAGCACAACCTCGACGTGATCAAAACCGCCGACTATCTGATCGACCTCGGCCCCGAGGGCGGCGATCGCGGCGGCACCGTAATCGCAACCGGTACGCCCGAAGAAGTCGCCGCGAGCGAGCGCTCGTACACCGGCGCCTACTTGGCCCCGGTGCTGCAAGATCAGCGCGCGGTCGGGCACCACGTGCCCGACGCCGTCGAACTGGAACGCCTCGAGCGCGAGAATCTTTCGGTTCTGGACGATCTTGCGAAGGGTGAGCGCGTCGCCGTCGAAGCCTAGCGCCAGTGGCTAACACGCCGAGGTTTGCTATCGCGATGCTCGTGTGTTCGGATCTCGAACGCTCGCGCGCCTTTTATCGCGACGTCATCGGGCTCAAGCTCGTGGCCGACTTCATCCCGCACTGGGTCGAGTTCGAATTGGCCGGCGGCGCGACGCTCGGGCTTCACCCCAACAGCGGCGTGCTGGCCGTTCGCCCCGGTTCGCTTCAGCTCGGTTTTGCGGTCGAAGACGTCGACGGGTTCGTAGCCGGCTGCGTCGCGGGCGGCGTTCCGGTGTTTCAAGATCCGCACGATGAGTCGTTCGGACGCATCGCGGTGATCGGCGATCCGGACGGCTATCCGATTCAGGTCGGCACGCTCTCGGCATGAGCCGGCCCGGCAAAGACGCCGGCGCATCCGCCCGCGCCGCCGACCTGCGCGCACGGATCGAACGAGCCAACCATCGCTACTACGTGCTGGACGACCCCGCCATCGCGGATGCCGAATACGATGCGCTGCTGCGCGAGCTGATCGAGCTCGAGGCGGCGCGGCCGGAACTACGAACGCCCGACTCGCCGACGCAACGCGTGGGTGCGCCGGCGTCCGAGCGATTCGCCCCCTACCGGCACGCCCGGCCGATGCTCAGTTTGGCCAACGCCTCATCGGAAGACGAGCTGCGAGCTTTCGACGAGCGCGCCAAGAAATTAGCCGGCAGTGCGCCGGCGTACGTGTGCGAGTTAAAAATCGACGGCCTGGCCGTCGCTTTGGATTACGACGACGGAATACTCGTGCGCGGCGGCACGCGCGGCGACGGCCGCATCGGCGAAGACGTTACGCCGAACCTGCGCACGATCCGTACGCTGCCTTTACGGTTGCTCGGCAGCGGCGTCCGCGTTCCAGCGTTCCTCGAAGTGCGCGGTGAAGTGTATCTGCGCAAGAGCGATTTCGAGCGGCTCAACGCGTCGCGCGAACGCCAAGGGCTGCCGGTATTTGCCAATCCGCGCAACACCGCTTCGGGCGGCGTGCGCCAGCTCGATCCCGAGCTGACCGCGCAGCGGCGCCTATCGTTCTTCGCCTATCAAGTCGCGGCGCGAACCGGCGGGGTCGCCGTAGAAACGCAGTCGGCGTCGTTGCGCGAGCTCGAAGCACTCGGTCTTCCGGTGAACCCGAACATTCGCCGGGCGACCGGCATCGACGACGTGATGGCCTTTTGCCGCGAGTGGGAGACGCGCCGCGACGAACTCGACTACGAAATCGACGGCGTCGTGATCAAAGTCGACGATCTGGCGGCGCAGGAGCGGCTCGGAACCGTCGCGCGCGACCCGCGGTGGGCGATCGCCTTCAAGTTCAAAGCGCGCGAGGCCCGCACGAAGCTGACCGGCATCGTGGTGACGGTCGGGCGAACCGGCTCGCTCAATCCCAACGCGGTGCTCGAACCGGTCAGGATCGGCGGCGTCACCGTTAAGAGCGCGACCCTGCACAATGCCGACTACATCAAAAACAACGATATTCGGATCGGCGATACGGTGGTCGTGACGCGGGCCGGCGACGTGATTCCGCGGGTCGCCGGCCCGGTGG
>DATCGB010000411.1:0-7414 GCA_036509155.1 Candidatus Tumulicola sp.
TAAACGGCCTACAAGCAGTGCGCGCTTCGGCGGTTGCCAAACGGTTGCCGTCAATGACAACCACTTCTGACCACTCACGACCGCCGCAGGCTGGTAGTTGCCGGAAATCAACCACGCTTGACCATCAGCAACCATGCTTAGATGGATTTCAAGACCGCCGCCTTCAACCACTCGGCCACCTCTCCGCGCAAGGTTTTATGCGGGTTTCCGTCGCATTGACCTTTCCGGCTAACTCGCCGCGGTGCAGTTTCGGTGCAACCGGTAACCCCTTTTGCGGATCGAATCGCGTCGCATCGGTTCCAGCCCCGGTGCTGAGCGTCGCGATTACCTTCCCGGTGTCGGCATTCACGACGGCCATCACTCCCCGGCACGCCACGAATAAGCGCCGATTGAGACGATCCATCGAGAGGCCGGAGGGGCTGCGGCAATTCCCAAGCGGCCAGCGCGCAACGATCGCCGCCTTACGCGCGTCGATGGCAACGATCTCGTTCGTGCTCTCGATGTTGTCGTAGATCGTTCCCCTGCCGTCGACCACCGGAAACTCCGGCCGGCCGCCCAGCGGGATCGTTGCAACCACCGCATTGGTTTGGGCATCGATCGCGGTCGCGTCGCCGCTGCCGCCGTTAAACGTGAATACTCGTCCGCTCGCCGGGTCGTAGACGATACCGTCCGGATTTCTCGCGCCGGTCGCAATCGTCGTCAGCGTCTGCAAGGTGCGCAGATCGAACACGCCGACGCTGCCGTCGGCCCCGTTGGAGGTAAAGCCCCGTCCGAGTTCGGGCGCAAGTGCGATGCCGTGCACGCCGGGCGTGTTCGCAATGTCGCCGAGCACCTTTCCCGACTTTGGATCGACGACCATGACGTGCGAAGAGCGCGAAATGAAAAGTCGCTTGCCGCCGGGATCGTACGTCAGATAATCCCAGCCGCCGTCTCCGCCAAGAACGTAGCGATGTGCGACGTAGTAGTTCGGCGCGGGTGCGACGGCCGCTGCGAGCAGAAGGGACGCCGCGCATAGCAGCAGCGCAGACGTCAGAGCTTTGCGCATCGACGAGAACGGTTCGCAACACGCGAAGCTAAGGCCTGGCGCGGGGCGCCGACCCCTTACTCCGCCCGATTCGCTAGGGACTCGACGAGGGGCACGGTGACGAAGAAGGTCCCGGACTCGGATTGTTGGCGATTTCGATGCTGACGAGCTGGGCTGACGGATCGCTCGGCGGATTGACGTCCTGCTGCTTGTAGAAGACTTGGTCGAAGCACTGGTTGATGTCGAGTTGCGGCGAAGAAAACTGCGTGTCGGTCGCCCCGCCCGGTCCCATCGAATCGAGAAACAGCAGTTGATTCGGACCGCTCGGCTGCGTGACGAAGCCGTTGAACCGCCAAATGTGCGGAGGTGGCGTCGGGCTCGGAGCCGGCGTCACGTTGATCGGGTTAAAGACCACGCGTTGCAGCGTCATACTGAACTCGGTATTGAGCCCGTTGCTGTTAAGGATGTATTGAAACTGCTGTCCCGGCGCGATCACGTGGAAGAACGCCGGCGGACCGGGCTGCCCGCTCTTGAGAAACTGGACGGCCCACGCGGAAGTCCCCCCATTCAATCCCGCAGCTTCGGTCCCCGCCGAGTACGCCGCCCAGTTCGTCTGGAACGTATTCGTTAACGGCGTCAGCCCGTTTCCACTTGTGTTGAAGATGACCCAGTACTGATAGGCAGAAAAATTCAACGGCCCGGCGATGTCATATTTAATCGTCATAAAGCCAGGCGCCGCGCCGCCCGCGCCAAAGCCGGGCGGGTTCGGCGTTACCTGCCGGCCGCACGCAACGACGACGCACGCCATCGTCACAAGATACACGAACGCGACCTTCCCGATCATGAGGAGGCTCCTTGCCCGTTACAGTCGCTCCAACTTTGCACCCATCATCTATCAAGATGTTTGGAGTATGCTGTGCCCGGGCGAGCACTCGGGTCAAGGACGATGGACGTAGAGCACGCCGCCGTCGCGGACTTCAGACATGCCGCTAACTTTCGATCGATCGTTGAGGATCGCGACGATCGGTTCGCCCAGCGCGCGCGCCGCAGCCTCATCGGCCACCTGCAGATGCAAATACGCGGCCACGATTTCTCCGTCGACCTGGCGAAACTGCTTGATTCGCAGAATCCGCTCGTCCTCGAGATATTCCCAAGCGGCCGAATGCCCCTCATGCGGAACGTTCATCGCCTTTCTCCAATCGCGGCGCCAGGCCGCCGGAACGCGGCGTCAGACAACGCCGGTTTGACTCAGTATACCTCGCCGCCGCATGACCCTAGGAGCCTTAACACACCGTCCCGAAGCACCAGATTAGGTAATGAAACAACCATCCACGTCCCGCGTGACGATTCGGAAACTCACTCGCGGCGAATCCGATCGTATCGATCGTCAAGAATGGCGGCAAATGACTTCGCCGGAAAAACTCTCGATGCTCTGGGAGCTTACTCTCGTCTGGATGGATGCGCATGGAATCCCTGAGGAGCAGCGGCGACTTCAGAGAACTGTTGTCACTCTTCAACGAAGAAGGTGTTAGATACCTGATCGTCGGCGGGTTCGCGCTAGCCCACTACGGTCGGCCGCGCTATACGAAGGACCTCGACGTGTGGATCGATCGGACCGGCGATAATCCTGACCGAGTGTTCCGAGCGCTGGGAAGATTCGGTGCCCCGCTCGACGACGTGCGGGTCGACGATTTCGCGGATCCCGAGATCGTCTTCCAGATTGGCGTCGAGCCATTACGCATCGATATTCTTTCAGACATATCGGGTATCGAGTTTGTCGAAGCGTGGGGCCGGCGGGAACCGTCGGCTTACGGAGACGTAGCTTTGCACGTAATCGCGCGAAACGATCTCATTTCGAACAAACGCGCGAGCGGACGACCC
This sequence comes from Candidatus Tumulicola sp., assembly GCA_036509155.1. GTDB lineage: Bacteria > Vulcanimicrobiota > Vulcanimicrobiia > Vulcanimicrobiales > Vulcanimicrobiaceae > Tumulicola. Next base: position 2,906 of record DATCGB010000411.1, read on the forward strand.
CAGGACTTACGAGATGTGGAAACGCTTCTCGAGGGTGAGGCCGGCTAGATGAAGGAGTTTGTTAGGCGATTCCTGCGGGCGGTGCGTTTGGAATAGCGGGCGGCGACTAGGGAACGCACCGCGCGCTTTTCGAGCGTCGCGGCGTTTTCGAAGCGAACGTGGCGTACTTGCTTGCCGCTGCCCTCAAGCACGCCGTTCGGATCGGCGACGCGAAGCGCGCGATATACGATTCGAGCTTACGTTCCGCCGACGCGTACGGCGAATCGATGATGAGCTGAATCGCTCTGGGCGCCCGCGGGGCGTCTTTTTCTTCGCTCATAATCGTCTAAGCGATTCGCGCTGCGTGGGCGCGCCAAATCTCTCGGCCCAACCGGAGGTGCCGACGGTCGCCGGTCACGCGCGCCGCGCGCCGATACTGCGCGGCTAGCCGCAGCGGATGCGCGTAGCGGGCCATAAGGTCGAGTGCCTCGTGCATCTGGGCCGCGCCCTCGCGCTCTTGTCCGTTGCGCCATAACGCTTCGGCACGAACGGCGAGGGTCACGCCGACGTGACGCGACCGGCCAAGGCGCTCCATTTCCGCCAGTGCCGCGGTCGCGCGCGCGATCGCGCCCGGAGCGTCGCGCATTGCGAGGTCGATCTCGCACTCTTGCATGAGCGCCGCTGCCGAGGCGAAGCTTCCGGGCGGTGCGTGGACGCGCGCCAACTCCAGTTGGTCGCGCGCTCGCGCGAGCCACCCCGCCGACGCGAACGTGTCCGCAATGTCGAGATGCGCGCCCGCGCGCCAATCCCCGACAAGTCCCGACGCCGCCGGCTCGAGCTGCGCGATCGCCAACTCGAGCGCGCGCCGCGTATTCCCGGTCAGGTCGTGAAGTTGGCACAATCGGCCAAGAGCCAAAGCCGCTTCGCGCGGCAGCGACTGCGCGCACGCGATCGCGTATGCCCGCTCCAGCTCCGCCGCCGCAACCGGCAACCCGCCAGCCACCCACGAGCGCGCGGTCGCAACCCAAATCAGCGATCGCACCAACACGTCGTTGCGCGGCGCGAGCGCGCGCTCCAGCGATGCATGCGCTTCCTCGAACAGCGCCAGCGCGCGCGGCCAATCGCCCGCTTCCAGCGCTGACTCCGCCGACATTTCAAGCGCGTCCGACAACGCATGCGGAATCAGTGCCGTCGCTTGCTGGCCGGTGCGCGCGCGCAGTCGATCGAGGTTTCCGGCAAACGTGTCGTGGCCCTGGCACGCGACTTCCCCGGCTTGCCAGGCGATCGTCGCAGCGAGCGAGTCCAATTCCGCATCGGCATCTCCGCCGTCGCCCCTGCCCGCGTTGGGTCGCTCGCGCGCAAGCCGCGCGTGCAACGCAGCCGTACCAAAACGCCCGGCGTCGCGATTAACCTCGGCGAGGCGCACGTCGAGGCGAATGGCGTCGTGTTGTGCAACGCCGGCGCGAATGCTCGAAAGAACGCCGAGGGCGTCGTCGGTGCGGCCCGCCCGCTCGAGCGCGTCGGCTTGCGCCAAGCCGAGACTCAGGCGGTCGCGCCCAACGGAAACTGCGGGTCGAGGTCCCTCGCCGGCACGGCGCTGTGTCAGACGATGCCCCAAGTCGACGATTGCCGCGCGTCGCTCGCGATAGAAGTGGCGCTCGGAGAGCGCCAACGCACGCATGACCGCGCGGTAAGGTTCGCCCTCGAGATCGCAGCGCCGCAACAGCTGCGAGTGCCGTTCGGGCATCGCCGCGATGGCGTCACGCAACTCGCGGTTCAGCGCGCGAACGAGGGCCTCGTCGTCGTCGGCGGCCATCGAATCGGTTCCGCGTGCCGCCGCCCACCATGCCCGAACGACCGCGTTCGCCCGTAGGCGCTGCGGATGATCGCGATAACGAAGGATCTCCCGCGCGGCCGCGTAGGCCGCATCGTCCACGGACGCCATGTGTTGCTCGCTTCCCGCCGACCGTCTTTGGCAGTCCGCTGCCAAGGTCCCCCGGAGGTAGGCTACGTACGTTGGAAGAGTCTCGCCCGCGCCGCGATTCGCTCGCCCTCTCACCGCGGCGTTTCAAAAAAGGAGCCACCATCGTGCGCCTACGCTTTAACATCCCCATCGCAAGAGCCGCCGCGGCCGGCGCCGCGTTCGCGCTGGCCGCCGGCTGTTCGGGCGCCCCGTCGGCGACCTCGCCGTCGTCGCCGGCATTCGGTCCGAGCACCGTCGGCTCGGCGACCTTACGACAACTTACGGTTGCCCGCAACGGCGCGGTGTCGCCGATTCCGCCGAGTCTCGACCGCTCGATTCGCCACTTGGCCGGCCTGAACGTGGCTCAGCCCGACAGCGCCAAGGCGTATTTGTTCGTCAGCCAGTTCGCCGGAAATCCGGTCCAAGAATACCACCTGAACAATCGCAAAAATGGGCCGGCGGTCTGCTCGCTGTCCGGCACGTCGATTAACGGCATCGCCGTCGACCCGGCCGGAAATCTATGGGTGCCGAACGGAACCGGCGGCGGCCAGGGCTACACCCAAGAATACGCGCCGAACTGCGGAGCCCCGCTCCTGAAGGTCACCGACCCGAACGGTCAACCGGCCGACGTCGGCTTCGATCGCCAGCATCACGTGTATATCTTGAACATCTTCGACGCCAACGGCGTTGCCGGGTCGATCAACGTGTACGACCGCACCGGTTCGCTCGTGCGCAGTCTGACGAATTCGACGTTCAACGAACTGATCGGCATCGCCACCGACAGCCACAACAACGTATTCGTTTCGAATCGCGACGCACAAGGCAACGCCACCGTCGTCGAATTCGCACGTGGAAAGATGCCCGGAAAGCTGCTCGGAGGCATCGTCTTAGGCTTGCCCGGCGCGCCGACATTGGACCGCTCGGACAACCTGATCATTACCGACTGGAACAACTACACGCTCAACGTCTACGCGCCGCCGTACACCGGCGCACCGACCGTCACGCCGATGGCCGGCCTCTCGCTCTGGTGCCCGCTCGATCGCCAAGAGACGCACCTGTTCTGCGCCGATCTCGGCGGCACCGTAGACGTTTACGCCTATCCCAGCGGCACATACGCCTACAGTTTCAACAACGGCCTTTCGCCCAGCGGCTTCGCCACCGGATCCGCCACCGACCGAGCCGCTCCGCTGTAGCGTTCGGACGAACCGACATACGCCCGCGGCGCCGCCCAACGCCTCCAGGTTGGCCCGTCGCGGGCGTCGTATCCGGTACAGCCTACAGGAGCCTAGCTCTCCTGTAAGATGATCATTGAAAGGTCGATGAATGAACCTTGCACGATTAACTGGAGCAGCGGTCTTGGCCGCTGCGTTATCGGCGTGTTCGAGTTCTTCGCAATCGTTGCCGGTGACTGGAGCCGTCGCAAACACCACCGCGAATGCCACCGCCGGCAGCATGGATGCGTGGCATCGCGCCCTCCTCCAAAAGAAGTTGCCACATGCGGGATGCTTTAGGGCGACGTATCCGTCGGCGCAGTGGGCGCAAATTCCCTGTGGCACGCCACCGCATCTGCTCTATCCACCCCAGCCATTGAGGAACATGAAGAAAGGCCTAGGTCAAAACGTCGGCGATGGGCGCGACTTTACGGCCGACACGAGCCCGAAAGTCATGTCCATGGCGATCGGTTCGTTCCCGAAGGTCAAAGGCGTAAAAACCGTACAAAGCCAGGGATGTTGCGGCGAACAAGGCTTGAACAGCTACACGCTGCAACTGAACTCGGACTTCTTTCAGACGGCCGCGTGCGGTACTCTGCAGAACTGCGTCGGTTGGTCACAGTTCGTTTACGAGAATCCACCGGGCCTAAGTGAAGGAGCGCTCTTCATTCAAGATTGGCTCGTGCCTACGAACGGTCAGAATTTCGGCAGTTGTCCGCCCGGGAAAGGTTGGGAAAACGTCGGCTTCGGCTGCGTACAGAATAGCCCGGGCGGCGTTTACATCCCGAACATCTCGGTCACCGATCTCGCTCAAGTGGTCGAAACCGGCATGGCGGCATCGACCGGAGACAGCGTCTACCTTTCGGCCGGAAGCTACGAATACGGAATGCAGAACGTGCAAAACGACGGCATCACCGATCTGTCGCAGCACTGGGAAGGCGCCGAGTTCAACGTTATAGGCAACGGTGGCGGCGATATTGCGAGTTTCAACGCGGGTTCGACGATCACCGTGAACATTCAAGCGGACACCGGTTTCAAAACGAAGCCCACGTGCCCGGCAAACAGTGGAACGACCGGCGAGACGAATAACCTGAACTTCGTGAATGCTCCCGCACAGCATCCGAAGCTGCAATATCCGTCGGTCTACTTCACGATGAAGTCCGTCAGCAAGGGCAAAACCTCGTGCGAGACGATGAAGGGACTCTAATACGAAAGCCCTTCTGGGGAGCAGCGGTCCGACGTAGTTCTGCGAGATGCCGCCGCTTCCGGACACCTCGGGCGTGCCTGACTAGGAACAAGCGCCCAGCTTCCCGTATCTTCGCTGCCCATGAATAAGACGATTACGAGTGTCGCTTT